>DATLPT010000001.1:0-8041 GCA_035535635.1 Lapillicoccus sp.
GGGCAGGATCGGGACGAACCCCGTCAGCAGGTTGAGGACGATCCGCTTGAGGCTCCACGCGGACTTGAGCCCCAGGTTGGCGATCGACCCCGCGTAGACGAGGTAGATGAGCCCGTGGATCGGGCTCCAGACCGCCGAAAAGCCGGGTCTCTGCGGCGGCCCGTACTTGACGAACATCGCCGCGAGAAGGACGAACAGGGCGATGCCCGCGATCACCGCCATGACGCGGTAGAAGGCCAGCGCCTTCCGGATCTCGGCCGGCTTCGCCAGCGTCGAGGGATAGGTGGTCACGTGGTCACTCCCGCTGGGTGGATCTCGGTGGCCGCGGCCTCGTCGCGGTGGTGGTCGTCACGCACCATCCTCCACCACATGTAGGCGGCGAACAGACCGAAGACCCACCACTGCAGGGCGTATGCGGCGTTGCGCCAGGTCAACCCGGTCGGGATCGCGGGCGGCGGCACCCGCTGCACGCCGGGGCTGGTGTCGGGCGACTCGGCGGTGGCGAAGACGAAGGCGTTGTAGAGCTCGCCCGGCCAGAGGTTGACCAGCCGGGCCAGGTCGACCGACCCCAGCCGGCCGTCCGGTAGCGACGCGCTCGAGGGTGACTCACCGGGCGCCAGGGTGCCGGTCACCGCGACCGGCGCCGTCGACGCCGGCGCAGGCCCCGGTCCGGACTCGCCCGTGACGAACCCGCGGAGCACCGCGATCCGGGCGCCGGACCCGTCGACGACGAGCGGCGTCACCACCCAGGATCCGGAAGTCCCCTCGAGGCGACGGTCGACGACGAGGACCTGGCCGCTGGCGTCGTAGCGTCCGGTCATCGTCACCGGCCGACCGGACGCCTCGGCTGGGAACGCCGTGTGTGGCGTGAGCACCTGGTCGAGGGCCACCGCCGCCTGGGCGGGCGCCTGAGCGAGCGCCTCCCGGCGCGCGTCGTCGCGGGCCACGCTCAGCTGCCACAAGCCGAGGAAGGTGAACGCCACGAGGAGCACGACGAGCACCCCGAGGAGCCCCAGCCAGCGCGGCTTGAGCATCGTCCTCAGCACCGTTCCAGGCTAAGCGACCAGCGGGTCTGCGACAGGGCCAGTGTGCGGAGAACGGCCACTCGAAGCGCCGTCTGCGATCGCTGGCCTGTGGCACTCTTGTCCCCCGTGACGAACCGCCCGCGCCCACTGCGCGCCGTGGTCGCGGCCGTCGCGCTGGCCCTCGTCTCACTCGTTCTCAGTGCCTGCGGCGGGGACGCACCGGCGACGCCCCGGACGACGACGGTGACCGTCACCCCGACGCCGACCGGGACCGGCACGCCCTCGACGTCGACGACCCCGGCAACCCAGCCGCCCAAGACCTATGCCCAGGCGATGCAGCACTTCTCGGCCGGGAAGGTCGACGCCGCCGTCAAGGCCGCGTTCACCAGCCCCACCGGCAACATCTTCTGCTCCATCAGCCCGTCCGGCGGCGTGCCGCCCGGCTGCGAGGTGCGTGACGGCCGGATCACACCGCCCGCCGGCACGTGCGACACAAGCGGCGGCAGCCCCAAGGACGTCGGCCGGATCGAGTGGAGCGGCGACTCGCCCAAGCCGGTCTGCAACGGCGACACGATGATCCAGCCGGGTGTGCCGGTGCTCCAGTACGGCGCCATCGCGACGGTCCAGGGATCTCCGTTCCAGTGCCTCAGCGAGAACGTCGGGATGACGTGCATCAACACGACCGGCAAGAAAGGGTTCTTCCTGGCGAAGGGCACGTACACGCTCTTCTGACAGGTGGCTCCTCAGGCCCCCGGCACGAGCTCGACGTGCGGGCGCTCGCCCCAGGCGGCCCACTCGCCGCTGATCCGGCTCGCGGTCTCCAGCAGCTTAGGCAGGTGCGCCTCGAGCAGGAGCCCGGTGCTCGTCTCGGCGGCGTGCACCGTGACGTTCATCGCGGCCCGGACGCGGCCGGACCCGTCGCGAACGGGAGCGGCGACCGACCGGACGCCGGGGGCCAGCTCTTCGTCGGCGAGCGCCCAGCCTTGCGCGCGGACGCGGGTCAGCTCCCGGCGCAGGTCGTCCGGGTCGCGTGGTGCTGCCGGCGGTAGCCCGGACCGCGACGGCTCAGCGAGTACAGCGCCCACCTCGTCGTCCGGCAGCGCAGCGAGCAGGACCTTGCCCTGCGACGTGCGCTCGGCGGGGAACCGGGTCCCGATGTCGACCCGCAGCGCGATGATCTTGGGAACGGAGACCCGGGCGACGTAGACGATGTCCGAGCCGTCCAGCTGGGCCATCGACGACGACTCGCCGGTCTGTCGGACCAGCGCCTCCAGGTGCGGCCGGGCGATCTCCCAGAGCCCCAGAGAGGCGGTGTAGGCCGAGCCGAGCCCGAGGACCCGCGGGGTCAACGCATACGCGCCGTCCTCGACCCGGACGTAGCCGAGCTCGGCGAGCGTGAGCAACAGCCGCCGCGCGGTCGGCCGGGCCAGATCGGCGGCGACGGCGACCTCGCTGAGCGTCATCGTGGGCCGGCGAGCGTCGAAGCAGGCAAGGATGTCGAGGCCCCGGGCGAGGGCCTCGACGAAATCCGGTCCGCTTCCTCGTCCGGCCATAGGTCTTGAGTATCGTCAACCGGCCGACGAGTCCCCGAACAGCGAGTCGCGGGCCTCCCGTGTCGAGGACGACTTGTACTCCGTGTACGTGTACGGGTTGTCGAGCACCGCGGCGTCCTCAGGAAGATCGGGGAACATCCCCTTCTGCCAGGTCTCGTCACCCATCTCGGACCGCAGATAGTCGATCGTCGACTCGACGGCCGCGCGAACCGCGGGAAGGTCGGCGCCCACGAGACGGTTGTCCCGCTTCACGACGACGCCGTCGACGAGCACAGTGTGGACGTCGCCGCGCTGGGCCTGGAACGCCACGTGGCCGTACGGGTTCAACAGCGGGAACGAGACTGGCGAATGGTCGTTCTTGAGCAGCACGACGTCGGCCTTGGCGCCGGCGGTGAGCCGGCCCAGGTCGTCGCGGCGGAGATTCCGGGCGCCGCCGCGCGTCGCCCAGTCGACGACGTGCTCCGCGCGCAGGTGCGAGGCGGTGACCGTCTCGCCCCCGACGTGGGCCTCGAGGTGTTCGCGGGCCCGGTCCGCGCCGAGGGTCGTCCGCATCGCCGAGAAGAGGTCGCCGCTCCACCAGACGCTGGTGTCCATGGACAGCGAGACGGGGATGTCATATTTGCGGACCTGCCAGGTGGGCGGGTAGCCCTGGCCCGCGCTCTGCTCGGACTCGGTCGCCACCGAGACGGAGCCGCCGGTCGCGGCGATCCGCAGGTACGAGTCGGCGTCGAGGGTCGCGGCGTGGACGTACGTCGTCTCCGGCGTCATGAACCCGTTCTCGTGCATGAGCCGGATTCCGTCGTCGTTCGTCGCGCCCCACACGCCGGCATGCGTCGTCACCGGCAGACCGAGCTCGCGCGCGACCTCGAAGGCCGCCTTCTCGGGGAACGACGGGTCGCCGGTGACGTCGAAGGCCAGCTGCACCCCGAGGCGGTCGTCCTTGGCGTCGCGCAGGTTCGTGAGGAACCGCTGGACCTCCGGCTGTGCGGTCCACTCCCACGGTCCGGCCTGGATGTTGCCGTACGCCAGGACGTACCGGCCGGGCGTGCTGCGCAGGCCGTCGACGGCCGCCTCGGCGTGGTCGACGCTCTGGAGCCCGTGCGACCAGTCGACGACCGTGGTCACGCCGGCGTCGAGAGCCTCCCAGGCGGCGAGCAGGTTCCCCGCGCGCATGTCCTCGGGGCGGAACCGGCGACCGTGCTCGAGGTAGTACCAGACGAAGTACTGCGTGAGCGTCCAGTCCGCGCCGTAGCCGCGCATCGCGGTCTGCCACATGTGACGGTGGGTGTCGATCATTCCCGGCAGAACGATGCCGTCCGTCGCGTCGATCTCGTCGGCGCCGTCGGGCACGGCGACGTTCTGACCCACCTCCTTGATCGTGTCGCCGACGACGAGGACATCGGCGTCTGTGAGCACCTGGTGGCTGTCGTCCATGGTCAGGACGGTGCCGTGCCGGAAGACGACGGCGGGACGGGCGGACTGGTCGGGCTGGTCCATGGCTCCTCCTCGAGTCGACGACGCCCGGGGCGAGGCGTCTCCGGACGATCGTCCGTAGTACGGACAGTCGTGTCAAGGCTTCCCTTGACGCTGTCCGCTCCGACTTGCGACGCTGGGGAGCGCGAACGGACGATCGTCCGCATACCGACTTCGTGTGAGAGGACGGCACCGTGCCAGAGACCGCACCGGGACCCCTCGACGGGCTCCTCGTCGCGGACTTCTCAAGGATCCTCGCGGGCCCGTACGCGACCATGTTGCTGGCCGACCTGGGCGCCGACGTCGTCAAGGTCGAGGGCCCGCGCGGTGACGACACCCGGACCTGGTCGCCGCCGGTCCACGACGGCGTCGCCACGTACTACCTCGGGATCAACCGCAACAAGCGGTCCGTCGTCCTCGACTTCGCCGACCCGCACGACGGCGAGCTGGCCCGCGAGCTCGCGCGGCGGGCCGACATCGTCGTCGAGAACTTCCGTCCCGGCGGGCTGGCGAAGTTCGGCCTCGACTACGACAGCGTCGTCGGGACCAACCCTCGTGTCCTGTATGCGTCGATCAGCGGCTTCGGGAGTGGCGCGAAGGGCGCGACGCTTCCCGGGTACGACCTCATCGTCCAGGCGATCTCCGGGCTCATGAGTCTCACCGGGGATCCGGACGGGCCGCCGTACCGTGCCGGCATCTCGGTGTTCGACGTCATGGCCGGACTCCACGCGACGATCGGGGTGCTCGCCGCGCTGCACCGCCGGAGCGAGACAGAACGCGGTCAACATGTCGAGGTCAACCTGCTCTCGTCGGCGCTCTCGGGCCTGGTGAACCACTCCAGCGCCTATGTCGCCGCCGGTGTCGTTCCCCTCCGCATGGGGAACAGCCACCCGAGTCTGTTCCCCTACGAGCCACTCCCCTGCGCCGACGGCGAGCTCATCATCACGGCCGGCAACAACCAGCAGTTCCGCCGGCTCACCGAGGTGCTGGGCGTCCCGGAGCTGGCCGACGACCCGCGGTTCGCACACACCCCCGACCGCAACGCCCACCGCGAGGCCTTGCGGCCACTGCTCGTCGAGCGGCTCGCGACCCGGAGCCGCATGGAGTGGTTCCGGGACATCACGGCGGCGGGCGTCGCCTGCGGGCCGATCAACACCATCGACCAGGGCGTGGCGTTCGCCGAGGACATCGACCTCGACCCGGTCGTCGACGTCGGCCCCGCCGGCTCGTCCGTGCGCAGCGTCCGCAACCCGATCACGTTCTCCGAGACACCGGCGGGCTACCGGCTGCCACCCCCCGCATTGGACGAGCACGGAGACGACATCCGCCGCTGGTTGGAGCAGCGATGACCGAACCGTTGCGCGTGCCGACCTCCCTCGGAACCTCCGACGCCGACCAGATCCGGCTGCTCGGACAGGACCTCACCGCCGACCTCATGGGGCAGGTCGGGTTCGGCGAGCTGGCCTTCTGGCTGGTCGCCCTCCGCCGGCCGACGCCCTCGGAGGTCCGCGTCTTCGAGGCGGTGCTCGTCGCGCTGGCCGACCACGGCTTCACGCCCACGGCGATCGCCGCCCGGCTCACCTACCTCTCCGCGCCGGATTCCTTGCAGGGAGCGCTCGCGGCCGGGCTGCTCGGCGGCGGGTCCCGGTTCCTCGGCGTGACCGAGGACTGCGGCCAGTTCCTCGACGCGGTGCTCGTCGACGCCGGTGACGACCTGCCGACCGACGACGCCGGTTGGGACGCACTGGCCCTCGCCGCGGTCACCCGCGCCAAGGAGGCGGGTCGCTTCGTCCCTGGCCTCGGGCACCCGGTCCACAAGGTCGAGGACCCGCGCACGCCGGTCCTGCTTCGGATCGCGGACGAGGAGGGGCTGCGCGGACCTCACCTGCGCCTGTTCGACGCGGTCGGGCGCGTGCACGAGCAGGTGCTCGGCCGCCGGCTCCCCCTCAACGGAGCAGGGGTATGCGGCGCTGCGCTCGCCGACCTCGGCCTGCCGGTCGAGCTGCTGCGCGGGTTCGCGCTGCTGGCCCGGGCCGCCGGGCTGCTCGGCCAGCTCGCTGAGGAGCGGCGGCGCCCCGTCGGCATGGACGTCTACCTCGCCGTGGACCGGGGCGCGGAGTATGTGCCACCGGACGAGACCTGACTCGCATACCCTGCCTTGCCTGAAACCGTTGGAGGAGAACCGCATGGCTACCGTCGCCGCTGTCGTCGCCTCGACGCACCACCCGTTCTACTACCGCGCAAGCACGTCGACCGCAGCGGACCGGCCGCCCTTCGCGGACGAGTGGGTGGCCAAGATCGAGCGGTTCCGGGACACGCTGGCGGCGGCGCAGCCGGACGTGCTGGTCATGGTCGGCAGTGACCACTTCCACCAGCTTTGGCTGGACAACATGCCGCAGTTCCTCGTCGGGAAGGCGCCGTTCTACGACGGCAACTTCTACAACGAGGAGCGCGAGTTCGGGCTGCCGCGGATGACGCTGAATGGTCAGGAGGACCTCTCCACACACATCCTGCGCAACGGGATCGACGCGGGCTTCGACCTGGCGTTCAGCAACGAGCTGCGGATTGACCACAGCATCACCTGCCCGATCATCACCCTGCGGCCGGAGGCGGACCTCCCGATCGTGCCGGTGTACACGAACATCTTCGCGCCGCCGATGCCGCGGCCGGAGCGATTCGTCGAGCTGGGCCGGACGCTGCGGGCGCTCGTTGAGAGCTGGCCGTCAGACCTGCGCGTGGCCATCGTGGGGACGGGCCACCTCTCGCTGGAGCTGGGCGGGCCGCGCCAGTTCGGGCCGCACGGGCCGGATCCCGAGTTCGACGCGAAGGCGGTCGAGTGGATCGCTACGGGGGACGTCGAGGGGTGCCTGCGCGAGGTGACCCTCGACAGCCTGCATACGCCCGGGAACGCGACGCACGGGTTCATGGACTTCATGCTGATGATGGGCGCGGCGGGAGACGGCGTGGCGGCGGACCACGTCGACAGCCTGGACCTGTTCCACACCATGGAGGCCTACTTCACCTGGTATCCCAAGGATTCGGAGTTGGCACCGTGAGCAAGTACCTCCTCGACAAGTTCCTCTTCACCGTCGACCGCGACCCCGATCTCGTCGAGCGTTACCGCGAGGACCCCGCCGGCACGGTCGCCTGGTGGGAGGAGGAGATGGCGAACCGGCTGCTCGGCTGCCACAGCGGCGAGGCCAGCACCTGGCTGGCGTTCTCGGACGACGAGCGGCGGGCGCTGGTCGGGCACGACCACGTGACCCTGTTCCGGATGGGCGCGCACCCGTTCCTCACGCTGACGTTGTTCATCGCGATGTTCGAGCGCGACCACGGGCCGCTCGAGTACCAACGGGCCTACGGCGCTGCGCTCAGCGACCTGTCGCTCCCCTATCCCGACATCGCCACCTGACCGTGGACGCGGCCGTCCTGCATGCATACGGAGAACCGCCGGCACCTGGGGATCGACCCCCGCCGCCCGCCGAGCAAGACCGGGTCCTCGTCGAGGTGACCGCCGCGCCGGTCGTGCCGCTCGACCTGCTCTGCGCGTCCGGGACGTCGTACCTCGGGGCGCCGGCCCTGCCCTACGTGCCCGGCCTGCAGGGTGTGGGACGGGTCGCCGCGACCGGCGAGCGAGTGTGGTTTGCCACGTCGGCCGGGATGGCGCCGGGGGACGGCAGCCTGGCCGAGGTCTGCTCGGTGGCGGCGGCCGACGTCATTCCGCTGAGCGCGGACCTTGCGGATGTCGCGGACGACCATGTGGCGGCGATCGGGCTCTCCGGCGTAGCGGCCTGGATGTGTCTGACCTGGCGGGCGGCGCTGCAGCCGGGCGAGCGGGTCCTGGTGCTGGGGGCCGGCGGTGTGGTCGGCCAGGCAGCCGTCGCGGCCGCTCGTCGGCTCGGCGCCGCGCGCGTCGTGGCGGCGTGTCGGTCGGACGCGGCCGAGGCCCGCGCGCGACGGGCGGGGGCGGACGAGGTGGTTCGCCTCGTC
>DATLPT010000002.1:0-5314 GCA_035535635.1 Lapillicoccus sp.
TAGACCGACGCCTGCTTGCGATGCACGACGCCGAACCCGTCCGAGACGAAGAGGTCGGCCAGCGAGGCGAGCTGCTCCGCGAACGCCCGCCGCTCGGCTTCGTCCTTGCTCGTCTCGCCCGGGTTGAACCGGAGATTCTCGAGGAGGACGACGTCGCCCGGGCCGGCCGCCTTGACGGTCGCCGTGGCCGACTCACCCACGGTGTCGGTGGCGAAGGCGACCGGGTGGTCGAGCAGCTCGTCGAGGCGCCTGGCGACCGGAGCCAGCGAGTACCTTTCCTCCGGTGCGCCCTTGGGGCGACCGAGGTGGGCGCACACCACGACGACAGCGCCCGCGTCGGCGAGAGCCTGGATCGCCGGGACGGACGCCTTGATGCGGCCGTCGTCGGTGATCGTCTGGCCGTCCAGCGGCACGTTGAGGTCGGACCGGACCAGCACCCGCTGGCCGCGGAGGTTTCCGTCCTCGAGCAGCTCGGCAAGCGTTCTCAACGGACTACAGGCCGGTCACAGATCGCGGCCGACCAGCTCGACGATGTCGATCAGGCGGTTGGAGTAGCCCCACTCGTTGTCGTACCAGCCGACCACCTTGACCTGGTTGCCGATGACCTTGGTCAGGCCCGCGTCGAAGATGCACGACGCCGGGTCGGTGACGATGTCGCTGCTGACGATGGGGTCTTCGGTGTACCGGATGATCCCCTTCATCTCGCCGTCGGCAGCGGCCTTGACCGCGGCGTTGACTTCGTCGGCGGACGTCTCCCGGCTGGCCTCGAAGGTGAGGTCGGTGGCCGATCCGGTCGGAACCGGGACACGCAACGCATACCCGTCGAGCTTGCCCTTGAGCTGGGGAAGAACCAGCCCGAGCGCCTTGGCGGCGCCGGTCGAGGTCGGCACGATGTTGAGCGCGGCGGCGCGGGCGCGGCGCAGGTCCTTGTGCGGGCCGTCCTGGAGGTTCTGGTCCTGGGTGTAGGCGTGGATCGTGGTCATGAGGCCAGACACGATCGTGAAGGCGTCATCGAGCACCTTGGCCATCGGGGCCAGGCAGTTCGTCGTGCAGGACGCGTTGGAGATGATCGTGTGCGCCGCCGCGTCGTAGGCGGAGTCGTTGACGCCCATGACGATGGTGACGTCCTCGTTTTTCGCCGGCGCGGAGATGATGACCTTCTTGGCTCCGTTGGCGACGTGGGTCTTGGCCTTGGTCGCGTCGGTGAAGAGACCGGTGGACTCGATGACGACGTCGGCGCCGAGGTCTCCCCACTTGAGGTTCGCGGGGTCGCGCTCGGCGAACGCCTTGAAGGACTTGCCGTTGACGGAGATCTCGTCGGCGCTCGAGGTGACGTCGCCGTCGAGGCGGCCGAGGATCGTGTCGTACTTCAGCAGGTGGGCCAGCGTGGCGTTGTCGGTGAGGTCGTTGACGCCGACGATCTCGACGTCGGCGCCGGATGCCAGGGCGGCGCGGAAGAAGTTGCGGCCGATGCGGCCGAAGCCGTTGATGCCTACGCGGACAGTCACGGGTGATCGAGCCTTCCAAGTGGACTGTGGGGTGCGCCTAGACCCTAGTCCAGCGCCGGGAACGCGGCTCACGGCCGTCCGCGCTACGGGCCGGTAACTCGCGGGGTCAGCTCCCCGTCGGGCACAGCATCCGTTCGACGAGCCGGTCGTAGGCGTGCTGAGGGTCGGGCACGTCCAACAAGGCCCTTTGTCATCATGAGGACGACCTGACGGCGGCCGTCCCACGTGGTCGCGACGAGGGTCCCGAAGCCCTGTACCGCTCCGGAAAGCCCGATGTACTGCACGTGGCACAACGCACCGAAGCTCTCGACCCCGAGTCCCCGCCCGTTGGAGGGTGGTGCGAGCGCTAGAGCGCTCGGTTATACCTCCACCCGACGGTCGGCTACTACTCCAGCATGTCGGCGGTGAGGTTGGCGTCCGTGCCGGGGATGCCGAGGTCCTGCGCGCGCTTGTCGGCCATGGCCAGGAGCCGGCGGATCCGGCCCGCGACCGCGTCCTTGGTCATCGGTGGGTTGGCCAGCTGGCCCAGCTCCTCGAGGGACGCCTGCTTGTGCTTCAGCCGCAGCCGCCCAGCCTCGCTGAGGTGCTCGGGTACGTCCTCGCCGAGGATCTCCATGGCCCTCTCAACCCGAGACCCGGCGGCGACCGCCGCGCGGGCCGACCGGCGCAGGTTGGCGTCGTCGAAGTTGGCCAACCGGTTGGCGGTGGCCCGCACCTCGCGGCGCATCCGGCGCTCCTCCCACGCCAGGACGGCGTCGTGGGCGCCGAGCCGGGTGAGCATCGCGGCGATGGCGTCACCGTCGCGGATGACGACTCGGTCGACGCCACGGACCTCACGGGCCTTGGCCTGGATGCCCATCCGCCGCGCCGCGCCGACGAGGGCGAGCGCCGCCTCGGGTCCAGGACAGGTCACCTCCAGCGCGGACGAGCGCCCCGGCTCGGTGAGCGAGCCGTGGGCAAGGAAGGCACCGCGCCAGGCCGCCTCGGAGTCGCACGCCGAGGCGCTGACGACCTTGGGCGGCAGGCCGCGGACCGGGCGGCCGCGCGAGTCGATGAGACCGGTCTGGCGGGCGAGGGTCGCACCCTCCTCGACGATGCGGACGACGTACCGGCTGCTCTTGCGCAGACCGCTCGCCGACATGACGAGGACGTCGGACTTGTGGCCATAGACCTCGGCGACGAACCGGCGCAACCGGCGGGCGGCGTTGGCCGTGTCGAGCTCGGCCTCGACGACGATCTGGCCCCCGACGATATGCAGCCCCCCGGCGAACCGGAGGGTTGCGGCCACTTCGGCCTTTCGGCAACACGGCTTGGTGACCTCGAGCCGGGACAGTTCGTCCTTGACCTTCGCGGTCATTGCCATGCCAGCCATCCTGCCACCCTGTCCCCCTCCGACCGCCCGGTAGACAGTCGCCCACACACCCCTTGCCGATGCCCCCGCATCACTGACGCACAACTGTCTCATTCACCTCGGATTGAGCCAGTGGCAACCGTTTTCGGCGACGTCCGATGGTGAAGGTCGCAGAGTATCCGATCCTGGGCAAAAGCCCAGGGCCCGGTCTCAAGAGATGACGTCCCGGTAGGCCGCGGCCAGCCGCAGCGGGTCGTGCTGGCCCGGCTTGCCCAGGGCGGAGACCGTCGCGACGACCAGCTCAGCGCCGACGAGGTCGACCGCCCGGCGCAGCGCCTCGGCGTCCTCGACGCAGCTGGGGTCGGCGAGGACGACGTCGAAGCGCAGCTCCGGCGCGTGCTTCACCAGGCTGTCGATGTGGTCCTGGGCGCGGTATCCCTTGGTCTCGCCGGTGTGGACCTCGAGGTTGAGGTTGAGCACCCTCCGGGCCCGGGTCGAGACGATCGCGTCGCGCAGGCTCGGTACAAGCACGTGCGGCATGATCGACGTGAACCAGGACCCCGGACCGAGGAAGACCCAGTCCGCCTCGAGGACCGCGGCGAGCGTCTCGTCGGGACACCCCGGATCCGGCGGCAGCAGGCGTACACCCTGGACGCGGCCGCGGCTCGACGCCACCCGGTGCTGCCCACGCACGGTCGTCATGGCGTCGGGGTATGCGGCATCGTGCCCGACGATCTCGGCCTCGATCTCGAGCGGGACGCTGGCCATGGGCAGGACCCGCCCGCGAGAGTTGAGCAGCCGGCCGACCAGGTCGAGGCCGTCGACGGTGTCGCCGAGCAGGTCCCACAACGACACGATGAGGAGGTTGCCGAGCGCGTGGCCGGCCAGCGGGCCTTCCCCCGGGAACCGGTGCTGGAGCACGTCACGCCAGGTGTGGCCCCACTCGGTGTCGTCACACAGCGCCGCGAGCGCCATCCGAAGGTCTCCCGGGGGCAGCACCGAGAACTCGTCGCGGAGCCGACCCGAAGACCCGCCGTCGTCGGCGACGGTGACGACGGCCGTCACCCGGTCGGTCAGCAGCTTGAGAGCGGAGAGCGACGAGGCCAGGCCGTGCCCACCGCCGAGCGCGACGGCCCGGGGATGACGCGCATACCCACTGCCGGTCGTCATGGCCGCTCACTCCCGCCCGAGGTCGCGGTGGACGATAAAGGCGTCGACGGTGTCGCTGCGCAGCCGCTCGGCCAGCTGCTCGGCCATCGCCACCGAGCGGTGCTTGCCCCCGGTGCAGCCCAGGGCGACGGTGACGTAGCGACGGCCCTCCCGGATGAAGCCCTCGACGACCGAGTCCATCAGGGTGACGACGTCGTCGACGAACTCCTTGGCGCCCGGCTGCGAGAGGACGAACTCGGCGACCGGCTCGTCACGCCCGGTCAGCGGGCGGAGCTCGGGCACCCAGAAGGGGTTCGGGAGGAACCGGAGGTCGTGGACGAAGTCGGCATCGAGCGGTACGCCGTACTTGAAACCGAACGACATCACCGCGAGCCGGAGCTGGGCCGCGCCGTCGCCGGCGAACAACGACATGGCCTTGGCCGCCAGCTGGTGCACGTTGAGGCCGGACGTGTCGAGGATGACGTCGGCCTCCGACCGCAGCTCACCCAACAGCGCTCGTTCCCGCTGGATGCCGTCGAGCAGCCGTCCGGAGCCCTGCAGCGGATGCGGCCGGCGGACGCTCTCGAACCGGCGCACGAGCGCCTCGTCGGTGGCGTCGAGGAAGACCACCGACGGGCGGTGGCCGGTCCGGGCCAGCTCGGCGACGATCTGGCCGAAGTCGGCGAAGACGCCGTGGCTGCGGACGTCGACGACGGCGGCGACACGATGGATCATCGGTTCCGGCGTCCGGGCCAGGTACTCCTCGTGGAGCTGGAGCAGCTGCGGCAGCATCTGCGGCGGGAGGTTGTCGACGACGTACCACCCGAGGTCCTCGAGGACGTTGGCCATCGTCGACCGGCCGGCGCCGCTCATCCCGGTGAGGACGAGCATCGGCTCGTCGCGAGTCGGGGTGCCCCGGCTGCTGCGGAGCGGCCGTTCTCCGGGCTCCTCAGCCATCCGGTCGCCTCTCTTGTATCGGGCCAGGTCAGTTGAGCACCTCGCCGGTCGTCACGTTAACCGCCGGGACCGCCCGAGACGAGTCCATCAAGTCTCCTGAGAGCCGCGACGCGATGGTCTCGGCCAGCGACGGCCCGATGCCCTGGACGGCGGCGATCTCCTCGGCCGACGCCGACCGGAGCCGCTTGACCGAGCCGAACTGGCGCAGCAGCGCCTTGCGCCGCACCTCACCGAGGCCGGGGATGTTGTCGAGGGCGGAGGTCGTCATGGCCTTGGACCGGCGCTGCCGGTGGAACGTGATGGCGAACCGGTGCGCCTCGTCGCGGACCCGCTGCAGCAGGTAGAGCCC
>DATLPT010000003.1:0-2415 GCA_035535635.1 Lapillicoccus sp.
GGCCCGCGCAATGGTTCGGGCGTCCCGCGCGAGGTGCTGCTGATCCGCATACCCGGCCTCGGCGGCGAGGGCGGCGATTCCCCCCGTCGGAGCGGTCGGTATGGGCGCGGCCGGCGAGGGCGAGGCACCGCTGCAACCGCAGGATCCGGCGCAGCGTCGCCGGGCCGTACCCGAAGGCGACGGTGCAGCGGCGGAGCAGCTGGCGTTCGCTGACGTCGAGCTCGCGGCGAAGACGGTCGACGCGCCGGCCGGGGTGGTCGGTCAGAGTCGCGGCGACGTGCTCGACGAGGGGGTCGACGTCGTGGCCCTCGGAGATCCACCGGCGAATGTGACTCTCCAGTATGGTAATTCGGCGTTCCGGCGGCGCAACGTCAGGGAGCTCACCCAGCTCCTCGACCAACCGACGGCCGTCGGCGCCGAGGAGGTCATCGACCATGACCCGCTGGTCGCGGATCTCGTCCATGGCGGTGCCGACAACCGGCGCGGCGTGGCCCGGACGGAACCGGATCCCGACCGGTTCCGGTCCGTCGAACGGGCGGAACGTCCAGCCCTCCACCTCGGGACCGCACACTTGCACGGTGCCGTCGGGCAGCCACACGACGTCGACACAGGCATCGGGGACGAGGTCGTGCGCCTCGTCGGTGCCGACCACCCAGGCCAGCGCGAGCCGCTCGGTGAGGTCGTCGGCCACGGCAACCGCGCGGAACCAGGGGCGCCCCTCGTCGCGTGCGTCCGTCACGACACCGTTCTACAGAAGAGACCGGCGGGCCCGCACCTTCGCGAAGGTGGTCGGTCGTCGGCCCGCCGGCCTCGTGCCCCTGTCGTGACGTCGCCCCCTGCGACGCAGGGCATCCGCCGGGCCCCGATCCGTGCGGACGTCAGGGAGGAGTCAGGACGCTGGACGCCTGATACGTCGAGGCGAAATCATGTCTCCGTCACGTGGGAGAGCTCCCGAGATACACCGTCCACCGATGTGACCTGCACGACATCGCCTTGATGTATCAGCGGCGCCGCCGCTGACTCCGTGCGCCTGATACGTGAAAAGCCCCAGAGTTACGCCGTCCGACTCGAGGAAGCGACACCATGCCCTACCCGCAGCGCCCGGTCGAACGAGGTCCCGTCCCGCGCGTAGCCCGTTCCAGCTTGCAGCGGTATCGCGGCGCGATCCTCGACCCGGACGTCGCGGCGGAAGGCCATCGACCGCTGCAGCCGACCGCCTTCGTGCACGACCAGATCCTCGTCCAGGGTTCGGGCGACCGCGCCGCAGTCGACGCTCTTCTCGAGGCGGCACGGGCCACGGGTCACGAGATCGGGACCTCACGCAGCGCGGAGCGCAAGCGCGACGACTACGTGCAGCAGCTGACGGGTACCGCCCTCGAGCAGATGACCAAGCGGTGGGTGACGCGCTTCCGGATCGCACCGAAGTCCAGCAGCTCGACGAGCGTGGCCGACGCATACGGCACTATCCGCAAGTACCGCGAGCTGGCCGGACGGGATGACACGCTCAAGGTCGGCCTGAACCATCTCGTGACGCTCGCCGGGGTCGGTTTGCAGGGCGCGCCGTACTTCGAGGGGCCGAGTCTGGGCGGGGTCCCATACTTCGAGGGACCCGGACTGGGCGGTGCCCCGTACTTCGAGGGACCGAGTGCCGGCGTGCCGTACTTCGAGGGACCTGGCACCGGCGCCCCGGTCGGAGGCCGCATCCCCGTGACCTGGCTGGGCCGCCCTCCGGCCCCCGTGACGAGCAAGCGCGCCGGACGGCGCCCGGTTGTCGCCGTTCTCGACACCGGTCTCGGCAAGCACGGCTGGCTGAACCAGGGCAATGCGACCCTGGGGGCCAGCGTGAACGGGCAGCCCATCGGGGTTGGCGACGACGTCCCCGACCCGGAGGTCACGGGCATCGTCCTGCAGCCCGGACTGGGGCTGCTGGACAGGGACTCCGGTCACGGGACGTTCATCGCAGGGATCATCCGCCAGACCTGTCCGGACGCGAAGGTGTTGGCCATCCGGGTCATGCCGAGTGACGGCGTCGTGGAGGAGCACCAGCTCTGCATTGCCCTGAACAAGCTGCTGGTGCGCCAAGCCCAGGCCCAGGCTGCGGTCGACCTCGACGGCGTCATCGACGTCATGTCACTCTCGCTCGGCTATTACCACGAGGACCCAGACGACGTGCGCTACAGCAGCGTGCTCGCCGGGACTCTTCGGTCCTTCGGCACCCTCGGCGTTGCGGTCGTGGCCGCGGCCGGCAACGACCACACGACGACACCGTTCTTCCCGGCTGGTTTCGCCTCCCGGCAGGAGGGCGCCGACCAACCCGCCGACCGGGTTCCGCTGGTGAGTGTGGGCGCCCTCAACCCCAACGGCTCGCGAGCCCTCTTTTCCAACAGCGGCGACTGGGTCAGTTGCTACCGGCCC
>DATLPT010000004.1:0-7290 GCA_035535635.1 Lapillicoccus sp.
TGGAGGCAGAGCCTGGGCTGGGTCGCCAGCGCGGTCGAGAGGGCAGTGCGAAGGTTGTCCTGCTCCAGGTCGAACCAGCCAGACGGCTCACCGACCGTCGCGCCGGGGCGATCCGGGTCGTGCTCCGCCGCCGCCTCGACGCACCAGTTCAGGTGGCGCAGACGACAGCCCGCGACGTCGTCGGCCTCGATCAGCTGCGCCTCGGCGTACTGTCGCACGACTTCCAACAGCTGATATCGCGTCCTCGCGCCCGCGGTGTCGGCGTTGACGAGCGACTTGTCGACCAGCCGAGAGACCAGTTCGGTGGTTTCGAGAACTGTTCCCTCGCAGACCGTCGTCGCGGCCGCAATCGTGAAGCCGCCGGCGAAGACGGCCAGTCGGCGGAAGGCGCGCTGCTCAGCTGGCTTCAGAAGTCCGTGGCTCCAGTCAAGCGTGGCGGTCAGGGTCTGCTGGCGATTGAGCTGGCCTCGTTTCGTACTCAGCAGGGCAAGACTGTCGTCGAGTCGTTCGGCGAGGTCCGCGACCGTGAAATGGGCGAGTCGGGCGGCCGCCAGCTCGAGGGCGAGGGGTATGCCGTCCAGCCGATGACAGACCTCGACGACCGGGCCGGCGGTCTGGCTGTTCAGCTCGAAGGAGGGCGCGGAGAGCCTAGCCCGTTCCACGAAGAGCTGAGCCGCCTCCAAACGGGCGACTTTGTGGGCGTCGAGGCCGCTCATGCTCGGCAGCTCGAGCGAGGGGACTCGGTAGACCAGTTCGCCGGCGATACCGAGCGGCTCTCGGCTCGTCGTGATGATGCGAACGTTAGGACACCGCCCGAGCAGCTCCTCAACCTGAGCACCACACGCGTCGAGGAGGTGTTCGCAGTTGTCGATGACCAACAAGAGCGAGCGGCCGGACAGTCGCTCAGCGAGGGCCGCTGGGCCAGTCCGGCCGCTCGGCAGGGTGAGGGCAAGCGCCGAGGCCGCCGCTGAGGCGATCGCCTCGGGATCCTGGATCCCGGCCAACTCCACGAGCCAGACGCCGTCCGGGTACTCCGGGCTGACGCCCAAGCGTCGGGCCAGCTCCAGCGCAACGCGGCTCTTGCCGACTCCGCCAACCCCGGTGAGCGACAGCAGCCGGGTCCGTTCCAGGTACGCCGAGAGATCACTGAGCAGGCGGCTTCGACCGACGAAACTCGTCGTCGGTGTTGGCAGGTTGTGCCGGACGGCCGCCGGCATCGGCGTGCTGCCGGTGAGGAGGCGTCGATAGGTGGCCCGAGTCTCCGGCCCGGGTTCGGCGGCGTAAGTGTCGTCGAGGGCGGCCCGCAGCCGTTCGTACCCTGAGATCGCTTCCCAGCGCCGGCCCAGACCGGCGAGCACCTCGAACAACACCCGGTGAAGCTGCTCGTCGACGGGGCGGGAGGCCGCGAGGGGTTCGAGAAGGGCAAGAGCAGCGGGCAGTTCCCCCTGTTCGAGGAGCCGGGATCCGAGCGCGGTGGCCAGCGTGGCGTGGAGGTCGGCCAGACGCCCGCGAAGCTCGATCGCCCAATCGGCGTACTCGTCTTCGGGAAGTAGAGGGCCGGTCCATATGTCGAGCGCTCGTCTGAGCTCTGCGATGTCCCTACCCTTCAGGGCGTTGGCGACAGCCTCTTCGAACAGCTCCACGTCAACGGTGAGTCCGCCACCGGAACAGAGCAATACGACGTCGTCATGGAGCGCGATGGAGCTGCCGCCCGTCACGCTTCGGACGTAGTGCAGAACTTGGTGCAGGTTGTTCGCCGCCGCCCGGGGTTCCGCCTCGGGCCAGAACGTGTCAATCACGACGTCGCGATGCAGCCGATGGCCCGGGGTCAGCGCAAGCAGCTTCACGAGTGTCTTGGCCTTGCGCAGGCGCCACCGATCGGCCACCGGCTCCCCGTCGACCGTGACAGAGAAACCGCCCAGCAACGACACCCGCACATCCGGTGCCGAGTCGGTCTCATCCATGCGACATCATCCCGTGTCGTGCGATCAAACGGGGCTTAACCGAGGCTAACGGCTCCAGGCCCCTGCTCGGGGGTCTCGGCCGAGGGTCGTCCGGCACCATGACCGTGAGGACGGCGGCCTCGCCGTGAGCGAGTGGCCGGTTTCGCATCGCGCGGAACCGACGACCCAGGGGCTCCGTCCAGGCCGGTCAGGACTGACCGTCGGCGAGATCCATCCGCACCGACACCGACTCCGGCTCTTTGCGCGCGGACCGCTCAGCCCTCAGCGCGGCGAGGTGGTGGGCGAGCTCGTCGTGCTGTGGTCGCGGCACCCGGAGGAGCACCTGCGCCAGCGGTGGTCCAGCGGTCGGCGTCGGTCCCCGGAACGGCAGTGGGCCGAGCCGCTCGACGGTGGAGGGAAGCGATGCCGCCTCGAGCGCCGCGACGAGGGGGCCGCGCGGGCCGACGACCTGGGCCATCGTCACCGTAGGCGGCAGGGCGAGCTCGACCCGCTCCGCCAGCTCGCGGGACGCGAGCCAGGCCGGGTCCCAGCGGACCAGGGCCTCGACCGCCGGAATGGTCGTATGCGTCGGCGTTCCGGCGAGGACGACCGCGCCACCGTCGGACGCGGGTCGCGTCAGAGCCGCGGCGCCGAGCCATCGTCGCAGCGCCTCCATGGCGGCGTCGAGCCCGGAGCGGTCGAGCAGGGCCCACCCGTCGAGGAGCAACGTCGCCGCATACCGGCCGTCGGCGACCGGTTCGGCTCCGGGGGTGGCGATGACGAGGGCCGGTTCCGAGCCGACGACGGCGAGCACCTCGCCGGAGCCGGAGGTGCGGACCGGGACGCCCGAAAAGGCCCGGCCGAGCTCCTCCGCGGTCCGCCGCGCTCCGACGACGGTCGACCGGAGCTCGCGACCGTCGCACTCCGGGCAGACGAAGCCCTCAGGCCCGTAGGTCGCGCCGCACCAGCGACAGGTGGGCACCGACCCGCCCCCGGACATCCCCATCGGACCGTGGCAGCGAGGGCAGCGGGCCGGTTCACGGCAGTGCTGGCAGGCGAGGGCGGGCAGGTAGCCGCGGCGCGGGACCTGGACGAGGACCGGCCCGTGCTCGAGCGCGGCCTTGGCCGTGCGCCAGGCGAGGGGTGGGAGTCGGGCGAACGCCGCCGGACCGCTCCGGTCGAGGTCGTCACCGGCGACGAGGACCCGTGGCGCGGCGGCGCGGACGGCATCGGGCCGGGGCTGCACGGGCGCCAGAACACCGTCGGCCACGAGCTGCTGGACGGCGACGCTGCGGGCGAACCCGCCGGTCAGCAGCGCCGCCGCGCTCTGCGTCGCGCGGAGGCGGAGGACGTCGCGCACGTGCGGATAGGGCGCCCGTGGCTCCTCGAGGAGGTCGTCGCCGTCGTCCCACCAGGCGACCAAGCCGAGATCGCGGAGCGGGGCGAAGGCGGCGGCGCGGGTCCCGACGGCGCAGCGGACGTGGCCGCGCCGGACCTTGAGCCAGGCCGTGTAGCGGGCTTGCGGTCCCTGGTCGGCGGTCAGTCTCACGTGCTGGCCGGGGCCGAGGAGGGCGGCGAGCTCCCGGTCGACGCGGTCGAGGTCGCGGTGGTCGGGGACGACGACGAGCGCACCCCGGCCGGCGGCCACCGCGGATGCGGCGGCGACGGCGAGCGCCCGTGGCCAGTCCTCGTCGGGCGGGCGGCCCGGCAAGGCGAGCCACGCCGCGGCAGGAGACTCGCCCGCCGCGATGCGGCGCAGCAGGGCTTCGCCGGCGGCGTATGCGGACCACGGCCCCGGTTCCGGGATGGCGACGATCGCCGGTGTCGGGGATCCGGACTTGTCGAGTGCGCGCTCGGCGGCGGCGTGGCGCTTCGGCACGGCGAGCCTCAGGACGTCGCCAAGGACGCCGGCATGGTGGTCGGCCACGGCGCGACTGAGGGCGAGGATCTCCGGCGTGAGAACGGGTTCCCGGCTGACGACCCGCCGGATGGTGGCGAGCCGACCCGGGTGTTCGGCGTGTCCGCGCCGCTCGACGACGAACCCGTCCAGGTCGCGCCCGGCGAAGCGCACCCGCACCCGGCATCCTGGCTGGGCCGCGTCGGACAACTCGGCAGGTACCGCGTACTCGAAAACCCGATCCAGATGGGGGAGCCCGGTGTCGACGACGACGGCCGCGACCGGCTGGGTCACGGGACGGGAGGCGTCGTCCGCGGTGGGCACGGCCGCAGGTCTAGCAGACGACGGCGACGCGCCGGCCCCTCTTTCCGGGTGGAGGTATAAGCGAGACGCTAGAGCGCTCGGATATACCTCCGACCGGCCAGGGGCGTCAGCCGTGGACGGCGGCCTGCAGCGCCTCCACCTTGGTGGTCTGCTCCCAGGTGAATGCGTTCTTGACCCCGTCGGCGTGGGTTCGCCCGAAGTGTCCGTAGGCCGCCGTCGGCTTGTAGATCGGTCGCAGCAGGTCCAGCTGCTCGATGATCGCCGCCGGGCGCAGGTCGAACACCGTCGTGATCGCCGCCTGGATCCGGTCCACCGGCGCCGACTCGGTGCCGAACGTCTCGACGTAGAGCCCGACCGGCTTGGCCGTGCCGATCGCATACGCCACCTGGATCTCGCAGCGCTTGGCCAGCCCCGCGGCGACGACGTTCTTGGCCACCCAGCGCATCGCATACGCGGCCGACCGGTCGACCTTCGACGGGTCCTTGCCGGAGAACGCGCCGCCGCCGTGGCGAGCCATGCCGCCGTAGGTGTCGACGATGATCTTGCGCCCGGTCAGGCCGGCGTCACCCATCGGGCCGCCGATCTCGAACCGCCCCGTGGGGTTGATGAGCGCCCGGTAGTCGGAGGTGTCGAGCACGGTGCCGGTGTCCTTGAGCTCCTCGAGCACCGGGTGGATGACGTGCTCGCGGATGTCGGGCTGCAGCAGCGACTCCAGCGACACGTCGGCGGCGTGCTGCGTCGAGAGGACGACGGTGTCGAGGCGCACGGCCCGGTCCCCGTCGTAGGCGATGGTCACCTGGGTCTTGCCGTCAGGTCGCAGGTAGGCCAGGTCACTGGCCTTGCGCACCGCGGTGAGTCGCTCGGCGAGCCGGTGGGCCAGGTAGATCGGCAGGGGCATGTACTCGGCGGTGTCCTCGCAGGCATACCCGAACATGAGCCCCTGGTCGCCGGCGCCTTGCTTGTCGAAGGGGTCGACGGTGCCGGTGCGGCTCTCGTATGCGGTGTCGACGCCCTGGGCGATGTCGGGCGACTGCTGACCGATGGAGACCTCGACGCCGCACGACGCGCCATCGAACCCCTTGGTGGACGAGTCGTAGCCGATGCCGAGGACCGTCTCGCGGACGATGGACGGGATCTCGACGTAGGCCTCGGTGGTCACCTCCCCGGCGACGTGCACGAGGCCGGTGGTGACGAGGGTCTCGACCGCGACCCGAGCGCCGGCGTCCTGCTCGAGCATCGCGTCGAGGATGGCGTCGCTGACCTGGTCGCAGATCTTGTCCGGGTGACCTTCGGTGACGGACTCGGACGTGAAAAGGCGTTCTGGCACTCAGGTCTCCTGGCTGGCGAGCGGGGCGGGTTCGGGTGCATGACGTCCCCCGAACCGCGGGCGAGTCTAACGGGGATCGAGGATCGCCTGTACGCCGTTCCACACCTCGGCAGCGATCTCGACCTTCGGAGCCGGGCCCGCGCTGCGATCCCGAGGAGCCCCGGGCAGGCCGTCGCGGAACAGCAGGTGGACGGTGTTGCCCTCGGTGCCGAACCCCTTGTCGCGGCCGACCTCGTTCGCCACGAGCAGGTCGCAGCCCTTCCGGGCCAGCTTGGCGCGGGCGAGCTCGAGAACGGTGCCGGTCTCGTCCCCGGTCTCGGCGGCGAAGCCGACGATCACCGGCCGGTCGGCCGCGCCGCGCGCCTCGACCAGGCCGGCGAGGATGTCCGGGTTGCGGACCAGCTCGATGGTCGGGGCCGACTCGTCGGGGCTGGCGTCGGCCTCGGCCGGATCCTGGTAGGTCTTCTTGATCTTGGCGTCGGCGTAGCTCCGCGGTCGGAAGTCGGCCACCGCAGCGGCCATGACGACGACGTCGGCGTCCTTGGCCGCCTGCGTCACGGCCTCCTGGAGTTCCAGGGCCGTACCGACGGGGACGATCTCGACGCCGTCGGGCGTCGCGAGCGAGGTGTTCGCCGAGACCAGCGTCACGGACGCCCCGCGGGCCGCGGCGACGTGCGCCAACGCATACCCCTGCTTGCCGGAGGACCGGTTCCCGAGGTACCGCACCGGGTCGAGCGGCTCCCGCGTCCCGCCGGCGCTGACGACCACCCGACGCCCCGCCAGCGGCTTTCCCGCTTCCGGGCTCACGTTGTTGTCGATTTCGGCGGCCCCGGCACCCGAAAACTGATGAGAACGTGAGTCTGGAAGCGAGAGGAGGCGGCGGCAGACCGCGAAGATCTCCTCCGGCTCGGGCAGCCGACCCGGCCCCGTGTCCTCGCCGGTGAGCCGCCCGGACGCCGGGGGAACGAGGTGCGCGCCGCGCGAGGTGAGCGTCGCGACGTTCGCCTGGGTGGCCGGGTGGTCCCACATCTCGGTGTGCATGGCCGGCGCGAACACCACTGGACAGTGCGCCGTGAGCAGCGTCGTCGTCAGCAGGTCGTCGGCCAGCCCGGCCGCGGCGCGGGCCAGCAGGTCGGCGGTGGCCGGCGCGACGACGACGAGGTCGGCCTGCTTGCCGATGCGCACGTGCGGCACGGCCGGCACGTCGGACCACACGTCGGTCGACACCGGCTTGCCGGACAACGCCTCCCACGTGGGCGCGCCGACGAACCGCAGCGCCGATGCCGTGGGCACCACGGTGACGTCGTGGCCCGACTCCGTGAAGAGGCGCAGCAACAGCGCGGCCTTGTATGCGGCGATGCCGCCGCCGACGCCGAGGACGACGCGCAGCGGCTCACCGGTCACTGGCTGGCTCCTCGGTCACTCTTCGGGAGCGGGCTCGGCGGTCACCAGTCCCTGGTTGATCTCGCGCAGCGCGATCGACAGCGGCTTCTCGCTGATCTCGGTCTCCACCAGCGGGCCGACGTAGTCGAGCAGGCCCTCTTGGAGCTGGCTGTAGTAGGCGTTGATCTGGCGGGCCCGCTTGGCCGAGTAGATGACGAGCGCGTATTTGCTGTCGGCCGCCTGGAGCAGGTCGTCGATCGGCGGGTTGGTGATGCCGATGGGGTTGGCCACGGTTCCGGACATGGGTTCGCTCTCGTCTCTCGATAGGGCAGCGTCAGCGTTCCCGCTGACGCGATCGCATCCATGATACGAGCTCTTCGCTGGCACGCCGAACGTCGTCGTTCACGATGACCACG
>DATLPT010000005.1:0-5404 GCA_035535635.1 Lapillicoccus sp.
AGCGCTCGGCTTCCCGAGCGCTGAGCCGCCATTGTCTTGGCGCCCGACGGGCTCAGCCGGCCGACTGCTTCTGGCGGACCAGCTCCTCGACAGCGCTCGGGATCCGGGTCTCGAAGTCGAGGATCTTGGCCCACGTCGGCGTGATCCGGATCTCGACCATCGAGTCGTAGAGGCCCTTGACGCCTGCCTCCCACTCGGCGAAGTGCTCGTCATCGACCATCTTGTGGCCGGCGTCGACGTACCCCTGGGGCACCCCCGAAACCTCCTCGACGTCGGCCGTGCCCCGAACAAGCAGCACCTTCGGCGGGAAGTCGTTGGTGTCGAGGGTGACTGCCACTCGCGGGTCGCGTTGCAACGCAGGAACTTTGGGCGCGTTCGGAGTCGTCCACATGAACAGTTGCGACCCGTCCCAGTCCCATCCGATCGGGACCACCCGTGGTGCACCGTCTCTGCCGGTGTAGGCGAGTCGCGCCGGGAGCGACGAGGCCAACAGCTTCTGCGCTACGGGGTCCGCGAACAGTGTGTCCAGCTCGGCGTCGGACATGCTCGTCATCGTGTCTTCTCCTCTGACAGGACCGGCGCCAGCCGGTCGAGGGTGTTGTTCCAGCCGTTCTCCACCTCGCCCGCGACGTCGGGCATCGCCGCGGCCAGCTCGTCGAGCTGCTCGTGGACGACGGTCAGCTCGGTTTCACCCGGGCGCGGCTCGGCGAACGTCACCGTGAGTCGCGTCTCGGGCGACAGGTCCTCCTGCCGGTTCGGCCCGGCGAAGCGCCAGGAGATGACGATGCGCTCGTTGGGGACCAGCTCGACGATCCGGTTCTCACTCCCACCCGTCATGTCGCCTTCCGGGTCGACCTGGAAGATCCGGTAGTCGCCCCCGACCCGCTCGTCGACCTCGGCGCGCCCGTCCGTGAACCTGGGGTCGACGAACCAGCGGACCATCGTGTCGGGGTCGAGCCAGGCCCGGTAGACCCGCTCGCGTGGGAACGGCAGGGTGCGCTGGACACGCGCGGCGGGATATGCCATGTGTCAGTTCTCCTCGGAGTCTCGGTCGACGGGCGCGTCCGGGACATCGAGCAGCACCTGCTCGAGAGCGTCCAGACGCTCGTTCCAGTAAGTCTCGTAGGTGTCGAGCCAGGCCGCCGCCGACGCCAGCGGACCTGGCGTGAGGCGGCATACGTGCGTCCGCCCGTGGACGGTCCGCGAGACCAGCCCCGCCCGCTCGAGCACCGCTACGTGCTTCGAGGCGGCGGCCAGCGAGACCGGCAGTGGCCCGGCCAGCTGCCCGATGGTGAGGTCGGACCCCCGCAGTCGTGCGAGCATCTCGCGTCGCGTGGGGTGCGACAGCGCGTGAAACACCGCGTCGACGCCGGCCGAACCCTCAACCACATGGTTGACGATATCGGTCGGCGCGAGAACCGTCAACCAGATGGTTGAGCTTCAAGGGCCGGTAGCGCGGCCAGCGCCGAGACCTCTGCGGACATCGACCGGCTGAGCCGGACGAGGAGAGCGGGGATCTCCTCGTCGGTCCATCGATATCCGGCGATGAGTTCGGTGACGTCGAACAGTTCGGCAGACAGCGCATCCCGGGTCGCCTGGTACTCCGCCAACGCGACGTCCTCGTGGACACCACCGATGACCTCGAGGATCGCCCGGGCCAGCAACTCGGCATCCCGGAGCGCATCGGTGAGGCCGTGCGCGGTGATCGGGTCTTTGAAGTACCCAGCATCTCCGACGAGGGCCCATCCGTTTCCCCACGATCGCCGCTGAAACCCGGGGTGACCGCGGAAGAACCGGACTTCGTGAGGTGCGGACGCCTTCGCGAGACGGCTCGCGAGCTCGGGTGACGAGTCGCGTACCACCCGAATCAGCGTCTCCATCCCGCCACGACCGCTACGGTCGCGCGGGGCGCCCGCGAACACGCAGGCCAAGCCGTCGTTGGTGGGGATCACGCCCGAAGCGGCACCAGGACGGAAGTTCCACTCGTACCCGTTCGTCTCGAGACCCGACCAGTAGCCGTAGCTGACCGCGTTGGCGGTCGTGCCTCGTCGTTCGACCGGCGCATCCACGAGCGCGGCAACACTCGACCAGATCCCGTCGGCGCCGACGACGACCCGGGCCCGCGCACCGAAGCGCTCGCCGTCCCTGGTCCGCCCAACGACCCCCGTGACGACTCCCGCCTGGTTCCGGCAGAGGTCGGTCACCGCGGCGCCGAACCTCGTGTGGACACCGGCGCGGACGGCTGCGTCCACGAGCACGCGGTCGAGGATGGTGCGGCGGGGCGCATACAACGCGTCGACTCCGAAGCTGGGCGCGATCTCGACGGGCACCACGTCCGTGGAGTAGCGGAACGTCGTGAGCCGCACCGGCGGAGTACCGGCGGCGACGATGGCGTCGAGCAGTCCCCAGCGCGACAGCTGGAGGACGCCTCCGCGCATCAGCGCGTGGGTGGACATCGTGTCGCTCCCGTACCGACCGCGGTCCACAAGCAGCACGCGCAGACCCGCCCGGGCCAGCAGAAATGCCGTGGAGGCGCCGGCAGCCCGGGCCCCGACGACGACGACGTCGTATGCGGAGTGGTCAGGCGCAGCGGACATCGACGAGCCCCTCGTACCAGCCTGAGCGTCGACCGGCCCGGTCCGCGCCGAGGATCGGCGCGCATACTTCGGCGGCGTCACGTCCGGTCCCCCAGATCCAGTTCGAGCTCCGATAGTGCTGGAAGCGGTAGCCGAGCACGTACATCCCCGGAACGGGTGTACGGCCGTGGTGCTGCCGGATCTCACCCCGCTCGTCGAGGACGGGGATCGAGAGCCAGGGATAGGACCGGCGGTGTCCGGTCGCCCAAATTACGGTTCGAATGTGGTCGCGCTGCGTGTGAAGTGAGTCTTCGTGGCGTGGGTTCGCGATGACAGCCCGGGGTGCGGCCGGCGGCAGATCGTCCCCGAGCCCGGCGGCGTCGATGTGGGAGTCGATGGCGGAGAGGAGCCGGTCCAGGCGCCGGTCGGCCTGCTCCAGGATGTCACCCAGGTCCGGGCTCAACCGAAGACGGCGACCAGCTGCGGATGTGACGCGACCGACGAGGCGCACCCCGTCCGCGTGCAGGGTGGCCAGGTCAACCGTGCGGAGGTCTGACCGTCCGATGACCTGGTAGGACGGCTCGAACGGTGCCCCGCGGGCATCGCGGACAGTGTCGATGCTCGTGTCGAGTATTCCGAGGCGGAGGAGCCACCAGTAGACGTCTCGACCTCTGTAGGTCCGGGGCATCCGTGCGTGCCGACCAACCGCGATGGTCACGTCACGGCCGGCCTCACGCAGCTCCTGAGCAAGCTGCACGCCGGTCGCCGAGGCGCCCACCACGAGGACACCACCGTCCGGAAGCGATGCGGCGTTGCGGTACTCGTGGGGGGTGAGCTGAGCGACGCTCTTGTGGAGGTCTTGAGCCAACGACGGGACGCGCGGCAGGTCGCACCAGCCGGTGGCGAGGATGACGTGGCGGCTCCGCCATGCGCCGACGGCGGTGGTGACCTCGAACGTCCCTCGGACGATGCGCAGGTCCTGGACCCCGGCTCCTTCAACGACGGGGGCCTGGAAGGACTCCGCGTAGCTAGCGAGATTGGAGGCGAAGTCCGCGGCGGAAGCGAACCCGTCGGGGTCCGCACCCTGGTAGCCCCAGCCGGGCAGCGAGTTCATCCAGTTCGGGGACAGCAGCCGCAGCGAGTCCCACACGCCCGAGCGCCAGCGCTGACCGACGCGGCCCCGTTCGAGGACCACGTGATCGTGACCACCGCCCACAAGCAGGGAAGAGGCGGCCAGCCCGGCCTGGCCGCCTCCAATGACGACGGTGTCGGTGACGTTCATAGGAGTTTCCTCCAGGGGAACGGCGAGGTGCCCTCAGGCCGCGTCGACGTCGATTGACACCGGCACGCCGTGGGTGAGCACGTCGAACACGGCCGACCGCCGGCGGGACTGCTCGACGACGGCGCGCAGCTTCTCGGGGTCGTCTCCGCGGATGACGAAGCTCACCCGCAGCTGCTGGTAGCCGTTGCGGACCGAGTCGGAGAGCCCGAGGATTCCCAGCAGGTCGATGTCACCCTCGACGGTGGAGGAGACCTCAGTAAGCGTCACGCCTCGCGCTGCGGCGACGTTGGCCACCCCGGCGGTGAGGCAGGCCGCGAGGGCATGCAGGAGGAACTCGACCGGCGTGGGGCCCTCGTCGGTGCCGACCAGCACCTGAGGGTGGTCGGCGTCGAAGGCGAACGGCCGCTGGTGCTCCATCTCCTGCTTGGCGCCGTAGAAGCCGTGGAGCGTCGACCGGCTGTGAGTTCCGTTCAGCCAGGTGTTGGTGGCGCGGAACTGGAATCCGGCAATCTCCGGGTCCGCCTTGACGGCGTCGATGGTCGCGAACAGGGTGGCGGTGTCAACGCCGTTGCGCATGGCGGGCAGGGTGTCGGTCATGAGTGGCTCCTGGGTTGCGGTGGAAGAGAGGCAGATCGGCCCCGTTCTCCAGGTTCCGCACCACGGCCGCCGACGTCGTGAGTCGGCTGTACTCAGAAGTGGCTACTCAGATACCCAGTTCTCGGCCCCGGGCGACCGCCTCTGCGCGGCTGTGCACGCCGAGCTTGTCGAGGACGGCGGCGACGTGGTTGCCGGCGGTACGCACCGAGACGACGAGCCGGTTGGCGATGTCTGCGTTGCTCAGTCCGTCGGCCAGCAGCCCGAGCACCTCGGCCTGGCGCACGGTTAGGCGGCCTGGGTTCTCCCGCGTGGTGACCGCGGGTCCTCGAGGAACGCTGACACCGCGAGATCGCAGCCGTCGCCGAAGCCGCTGAGCGAGGGGCACCGCGCCGAGGGCGTCCAGGTCCGACAGCGCCGCGAGCTGCTCCACCGGCGAGGGGCTCTCGCTTCGTGCGGCGGCCGCCTCGTACGCATACCCCCGTGCTGTCCAAGCCTGCTGAGCCTCTCGCCACCGTCCTACGGCGAGAAGCGTATGCGGGTTGTCCGGCGGTGACCCGGTCAGGTCGACAGTCTCGCCCGCCCGGACCAACCACAGGCCCAGCTCCGCCTCGAGAGCCGGAACACCTCGCCGTACCGCCTCCGCCCAGACCGGTGCCGCCAGCGTTCGGATCCGGTCCAGATCGTCGCGCAACCATGCTTCTTCGCAGACGAGGGCGGCCGCCGGACCGGTGCGCTGCAGCTCCCCCAAAGCCTGGGCCAACTCCCAGGTTTCCTCGATGGACTCGGGGTCCGCCCGCCCGGAACGGAGCCGGGCCCGGTTGACCAGGATGAGCGCGGGGCAGCGGACCGTGTCGGAAGCGTTCAACCCGACCTGGGCAGCCGCGATCGCCTCAGACCAATGGGCACCGGCCAGGGCGACCATCCCCTGCTCAACGGTCAAGTACTGGAG
>DATLPT010000006.1:0-12253 GCA_035535635.1 Lapillicoccus sp.
TGGCAGCCACCACGGCCCATCGACGGAGAAGTCCTGCCGAACGGAGAAGCCTCATGATCGCCCCTGCCCGCTGTACCCCGATCCCCGATGTCGCGAGGATCATGGCAGAGGGGTCACCTCCGAGCAATCGGGGGCGCGATGCCTTTGCTCACGGGGCGTTGGAGTGCAGCGGCTCCCCCGTCTCCAGCAGGGTCTTGAGGGCGGAGAGGACGCCCATCCAGCCGGCGCCGGCGACACCGGAAGCGGTACGCGGGGCACCCTCCAGCCGGTCATGAATGACTGTGAGCAGGCAGGTGCCGTCGTCGTCGGGCGTGATCTCCCACGTGACCCGGCTGTCCGCCTCGTCGGTCAGCTCGGGGTCGTAGAGCGACTTCCACCCGTGGACGACCCGGTGCGGCGGGTCCCACTCGAGCACCTCACCGTCGCCCCAGTTCGAGCCATCCGGTCCGAACGACGAGTAACGGTCGGGGTGGATCGTGATCGCCGCACCGTGGAAGTAGCGGCGGGTGAACTCGGGAAGCGTGATCGCGTCCCAGATCTGCTGCGGCGTCGCCTTGATGACGATGCGGTACACCTGGATCGCCGTCCCTTCCTCGGGGATGACGGCCGGCTGGTAGGTGCTCATGTCAGTGCTCATCAGGTGGCTCCTGTCGGAACTCGAGGGCGGTCTTGAGGTCGACGAGCGCGGTGACGCGCTCGGCGCGGTACTTGTCGACCCAGCGGTCGGCGACCAGCTGGATGGGAACGGGGTTGTGGAAGTGCCGGGTCGCGCGCCCGTCCTTGCGGGTGACGACGAGCTCGGCGTCCTCGAGGACCCGGACGTGCTTCATCACCCCGAACCGGCTCATCGCGAACTCCTCCTCGAGCTCGCCGAGCGTCCGCCCGTCGCGCTCGAAGAGCAGGTCGAGGAGGCGGCGCCGCGACGGGTCGGCCAGGGCCTTGAACACCGCGTCGTCGTCCTCGGGCACGGAGCGACAATAGGTGACCATCTGGTCACATGTCAAGGCGGAAGACATCTCGGACTTGTTGTCATGCAGCGTGGGCGTCGCGGGCCGCCCGCGCCGCCGCGAGGACGATTTCGTCCCGGCACCCGGCCGCGAACCCGGCGATCCGCCGTTCGATGTCCCGGCCCAGCATCCAGGTCCCGATCCGGTCACCGACCGGCGCGATCCAGGTCGGCCGCACCACGAAGTTGTACCGCCCGAGTCATGCGAGGCGGGTTGAATGAGACGTACACCGCCACGACGACATTCGACTCGACGACAGGCATACCAAGATCGGTCAGCCGCGCACGTCCCACACGTGGTGGTACAGGTCGTGGAGCACGTACCGGCCCAAGGACTCGACGGTGAACGTGGAGCCGTTGCTGCGGACGCCGGTCCGGTCCCATTGGTCGTCACCGACCCGGCTGTATGCGTCGGCGAGCGCCTCGCCGGTCTCGGTCACCTCGGTGGCGACGACCGCCGGGTCCTGCTCCCAGTAGCGCTCGGCGAGCGCGGATGCATCCTGGTCCCAGTTGGCGAAGGCCGGGTCGTTCTCGGCGAGCATGAGCTCGAGCCGCTCCCGGAAGATCTGGTGCACGTCCCGGACGTGACACGCATACTCGAGCGGCGACCATGTGGTGGGCGCCGGCCGGGTTGCCGCGTCGGGACGGGCGAGGACGTCCGGCCACCGGGAGGCAGCGTCACGGACGAGTGCGGGGATGGCGACCGGCTCGATCGCTGCCGTGTCGAACCCGCACTCGGGGCATGGACGCTGCAGGGTCCACGTCCAGTCCTTGTCGTCCGGCTCTGGCGCCTGAGGCTCGGCCATCGACCGAACCTACTGCGCGGACGGCGGGCCCTCGCACCCGCTAGCGTCTGCCTGTGCTCGACAGCCCGGCGTTCTGGATCGTCGTGGCGGTCGTCGTTCTCGTCGTCGTTGTGGCCGTTGTCGTGGCCCGCCGCAACACCGTCATGGAGGTCACCGGGATCGCCCGCCGCCGGCGCCGGCCACACCGTGACGAGTTCCGGCCCGAGAGCATCGACGAGGACGCGCCGCCGCCCAAGCGGGCCGGCGTCGTCATCAACCCGACCAAGTTCGTCGACGTCGCGTCGGTCCGCGCCCGGGTCACGGCCGCGTGCCTGGCGCAGGGGTGGGGCGCGCCGATCTGGTACGAGACGACGATGGCCGACCCCGGGACCGGCCAGGCGCGTCGCGCGGTCGCGGACGGCGCCGCGGTGGTCTGCCCGCTCGGCGGGGACGGGACGGTGCGGGCCGTCGCGGCGGCGATCGTGGGGACCGAGACGCCGCTCGGGCTGCTGCCGGGCGGTACCGCGAACCTGCTGGCCCGCAACCTCGAGCTGCCGGTGGACTCGATCGACAAGGCGCTCGTCGTCGCGCTGACCGGTCAGAACGTCCGCATCGACGTCGGGCGGATGGCCGTCGACCCCTCCGGCCAGCACGCCGTCCCGGACGAGCACATCTTCCTGGTCATGGCGGGGATCGGGTTCGACGCGGCGATCATGGCCGGCGCGCCGGAGCGCCTCAAGGCGCGGGTGGGGTCGGCCGCATACATCGTGTCGGGGTTCCAGAACTTCCTCGGACCGCAGTTCAAGGTGCGGATGAAGGTGAACGGCGAGGGCGAGTTCTCCCGGCGCACCCGGACCGTCGTCGTCGGCAACTGCGGCCGGCTGTTCGGCGGCCTGATCCTCTTGCCCGGCGCCCGCCCGGACGACGGGGTGCTCGACTCGGTCGTCCTGTCACCGCGCGGCGTGGTGGGCTGGTCCGCGGTGGCCGGCCACGTGGTGACTCGCCAGCACCGCGGCCACCCGCTCATCGACCGGCACGCCGGTCAGGAGATCCACATCGAGGCCGACGAGCCGCAAGAGGTCCAGCTGGACGGCGACCCCATCGGCACCGCGCGATCGATGACCGCGACCGTCGATCATCTGGCCCTGGTCGTGCGGGTCGGCGTGAACGGTCAGGCGAAGAGCGCGTCGCCCCAGTAGCCGCCCTCGCGGACGCCGGGCGGGCAGGCGAACAGCGCCGAGCCGTTGTGCTCGATGTACTCGTTGAGGACGTCCTTCTCCGCGAGCGCCCGCTGCATCGGGACGAACTGCTTCCCCGGGTCTCGGACGAACGCGAGAAAGAACAGGCCCGCGTCGAGATGCCCGACACCGTCACTGCCGTCGGTGAAGTTGTAGCCGCGCCGCAGGATTCGGACTCCGTTGAGGTTGTCGGCGTGCGTCAGCCGAACGTGCGCGTCGACGGGGATCGCCGGTTGGCTGTCGGCGCCCTGCTTCGCGAAGTCGGGCTCGTCGAACTCCTGCTCCTTGCCCAGCGGGGCGCCGACGGCCTTCGTGCGGCCGATCGTCGCCTCCTGCTCCTGCAGGTTGGTCCGGTCCCAGACCTCGATGTGCATCCGGATCCGCCGCGCCACCAGGTAGGTGCCGCCGGCCATCCACGACGCGGCGCCCGGCACGTCGGACGGCGCGACCCAGACGAACTCGTCGACCGCCTGGGTCTCCTCGGCCTTGATGTTGCGAGTCCCGTCCTTGAACCCGAACAGGTTTCGTGGCGTGGCCTGGCTCGTGCTCGTCGAGGAGGTTCGGCCGAACCCCAGCTGGGACCAGCGCACCGACACCACCCCGAACCCGAGCCGGACCAAGTTGCGGACCGCGTGGACCGCCACCTGCGGGTCGTTCGCGCAGGCCTGGATGCAGAGGTCGCCGCCGGACCGGGCCGGGTCGAGGTCGTCGCCTCGGAAGGGCGGCAGCTCCTGCAGGGCCGCCGGACGCCGGTCGGCCAGCCCGAACCGGTCGTCGAACAACGATGGTCCGAACCCGATGGTCACCGTAAGCCCCGACGCGGAAAGCCCGTACGCCTCGCCGGTGTCCTGCGGGACGCCGTAGGGACCGCCACCGACGACACCACCGGGTGCCGCCTCGGCACCAGCGGTCATCCGCTCGGCCGCCCGGGTCCATTTCTTGAGCAGGTCGACGAGCCGGGCGCGGTCCTTGGTGACGACGTCGAGCGCGACGAAGTGCATCCGGTCCTGAGCCGGCGTGACGATGCCGGCCTGGTGCTCGCCGCGGAACGGGATCGATGCGTCGAGACTGGCCTGCGCGGTCGCCGGCGCAGCCTCACTGACGGGCGCGGCCGACGCCCGAGTCGCATACCCACCGCCGAACCCGACCGCCGCTCCGGCCAGTGCCGCGCCGGCCGAGGCGCCGAGCAGCCCGCGCCGGCTGACGCCGGTGGCGGGCTGAGGGTCGGGAGACTGCGGCTCCGTCACGACGTCGGTGTCCCCCCGGCACCCGCCTCGACGACCGCCGGCACCTGGGCCACCTGCTCCGAGAGGGCATCGAGCCTGACCGTGAGGTCCTTGACCTGGTCCGGCGTGAGATCGGTCAGGAGCGCGTAGTCGGTGCCCTTCTGGAACGCATCGAGCGCCTGGCTGATCGTGGTGAACGCCTGGTCCAGGGCAGACGCGAGGTCGGCCTGCCGCTCGCTGATCACCGGCCGCAGGACCTCGAGCGCGGACTGGGATCCCTGCAGGTTCGCCTTCATGTCGGCGAGGTCGGTATGCGAGTACCGCTCCTCCTCGCCGGTGATCTTCGTGGTGGCGACCTCGTCGAGCAGCTCCTTCGCGCCATTGGCGATGGAGAGGGCCGTGAAGTCGACGGCCGTCGCCTTTTCGGCCACGGTCTTGACGTCGGCAAGGAGCTGGTCGGCGATGGCTGAGCTGTCCGGCTTGAGCCCGTCGACCCAGAGGTCCTTCTCGAGGCGGTGGTAGCCGGTGAACGGCAGACCCTCCTCGACGACGTCCTCGCGACCGTCGATCTTCGGGTCGAGGTCCCCGAACGACTCGGCCACCGGTTCGATCCGCTCCCACGGCTGGCGGGCCGGCGTGTACAGCGACTTGGCCTTGGCGACGTCGCCGGCCTTCACCGCGGCGACGAACGCCTCGGTGCCGGCGACCAGTTCGGTGGACTGTTCGGCGACGTACGCCTGGTAGTCGGCGATGGCCTTGCCGACCTTCTGGTCGGCACTGCCTGGCTGGGCGGTGCCGGTGACGGTGAACGCCGCGCGGATGCCGTCGCCGACCATGCCCGGCTTGCAGGCGGTCGTGAAGGTGCCCGGCTCGGTGATCTCCACCTTGAGCTCGCGGCTGAGGCCCGGGGTGATGTTCTCGACCTCACCGACGATCCGGTCGCCCGCGCCGTAGACGTAGAACTCGGTCACCTTGGACCCGGTGTTCTGGACCTGGAACGTGATGGTCCCGGCCGGAGCGGTCGCGGTGGCGACCCCACACTGGCTGTCGGTGGCCTGGACGGCGATGGGTCCGCCGGCGGTCGCGGACGAGCTGGCCGTGCCGGAGGTGCCGCCGGACGACGTGCAGGCGGCCAGGGCGAGCAGGCCGGCGGCTCCGGTGAGGGCCGTGGTCGTGCGGGCGAGCGACATGCAGGGGCTCCAGGATCAGGCGGGGAGGAAAAGGCCGGTATGCGTCAGGCGCCGGTGCGCGCGACGGGTGTGGCCGTCGGCTGTGGCGCGCTCGCCACCCGAACGGGCCGCAGGAAGAGGGTCAGGACGATGCCTACGTACAGCACCCAGGCGACCGCCTGCAGCCACGTCGTGTTCGGGCTGAAGTTGAAGATGCCCTTGAGCAGGGTGCCGTACCACGAGTCCGGACGGATGGCCGCGCTGACGTCGAAGGCGAGGTTGTTCAGGCCGGGCAGGACGCCGGCCTCCTGGAGGTCGTGGATGCCGTAGGCGAGGATGCCCGCGGCCACGACGATGAGCAGGATTCCGGTGTAGCGGAAGAACTTTCCGAGGTTGATCTTGACGGCGCCCTTGTAGATGGCGATCCCCAGCAGCACCGCCCCACCGAGCCCGATGATCCATCCCAGCATGGGCTGGATCTCGCCTTGGCCGGCGGCCTCGGTGGTCGCGTAGAAGAAGATCGCCGTTTCGAGACCCTCCCGACCGACGCCCAGGAAGCCGACGAGGGCGACCGCCCACGGACCCACGTCGAGGGCCTTGTCCAGCCGCCCCTTGAGCTCGCCCGAGATGGTCCGGGCGGCGGTGCGCATCCAGAACACCATGGCCGTGACGAAACCGACGGCCACGATCGACGCCGTGCCGCCGATGAGCTCCTGCTGCTCGAAGGACAGCCGGCTCGTCCCGAAGGTCAGGACCGCGCCGAGCGCGACGGAGAGGACGATCGCAGCGGCGACGCCGGCCCAGACGTATCGCAGCGCGTAACGACGGTTCGTCTTGACGAGGAACGCAGCGAGGATGACGACGACCAGGGCCGCCTCGAGGCCTTCGCGCAGCCCGATGAGGGCGTTGCTCACGAGCACGGGATCCTCCAGAGCGGCGGTCGGCGGGCGGCCAATTAGGTGACAGCGCCCTGCGCTAATCGAACCGGGTCATCACAGCACAGGTTAGCCTCACCTAACAAGTCGGACGTCGCGTTCCGACGATCAGCGGCGCAGCTCCTCGAGCCACCGCCGCGCCGCGTCGAACTCGGCGTCGCTCGTCCCCACCGGGGTGCGCGTCAGCCGGCCGTCGGCCCGGGCGTACGAGCCCAGGTACCGGACCTGCGCGCATACCCGCTTGAGCCCCATCAGCGTCTCGGCCACCCGGGCATCCGCGATGTGCCCCTCCATGTCGATGGAGAAGCAGTACGAGCCCATGGCCGCACCCGTCGGCCGCGACTCGAGCCGCGTCATGTTGACGCCGCGCACGGCGAACTGCTCGAGCATCTCCATGAGGCCGCCGGGGTGGTCGTCGCGCTGGTAGAGGACCAGCGTCGTCTTGTCCGCGCCGGTCGGCGGCGGGGTGTGTCCCGGCGGCGCGACGAGGGCGAATCGGGTCACCGCGCGGCCGTTGTCGCCGATGTCCTCGGCGAGGACGTCCAGGCTGTGGATCTTCGCGGCGACCGGGGCGCAGACCGCGGCCTGGTAGGCGGCGATGTCACCGGCAGCGGGGTCCAGGTCGGCCGCCGCCGCCGCCGTGGAGAGCGTGGTGAGGTATGCGGCGGACGGAAGGTTGGTGTTCATCCAGGTGCGGACCTGGGCCCAGCCGTGGGGATGGGTTCCGACGGCGCGGACGTCGTCGAGGCGGGTCCCCGGACGGACGGCGAGGACGAAGGTGACCGGGACGAGGACCTCGCCCGTGATGACGAGGTCCGAGCCGACGGAGAGCGCGTCGAGCGTGGCGCTGACCCCGCCCTCGACGGAGTTCTCGATCGGGACCATGGCAGCGTCGATGTCACCACGGCGCAGTGACTCGAGCGCGGCGACGACGGAGTCGCAGGGCACCTGCTCGGCGCTCTGCGCCGGTTCCCAGGCGTCGAGCGCCATCTGGCAGAACGTGCCGGCCGGGCCGAGGTAGCCGAACCGGTGGGTGGCGGTCCCGCTGAGCTGAGCAGGGGTCAGGGACACCCGGGCAGGGTAGTACTCGCATACCGGCTGCTACCCGGACGTTTCACGACTCGGCGGCCGCGCGGTCAGCGCAGGGTGACCTGGCGGTTGAGCAGTCCGGCGCGGGCCCGGCGCTCGTCCGCGGTGAGCGGCGAGGCGTCGCCGGCGGCGCTCTCCAGGGCGTCGGTCATGGCCGTCACGGCGTCGGGGAAGTCGCTCGCGGTCGCGTCCTTCGGGACCTCCCAGACCGGCACGAGCAGGCCGCACGCCCGGAACGCGCCGAGCAGCCGCGACTCGGGGGTGAGCCGGTCGGCATCCCCGGCGTGGAGTCGGGCGAGAGTGGCGGTGGCGGTGTCCTCGTCGTACGGGAGGACCCAGCGGACGTAGGTGCGGCCGTTGATGACGCACCAGTAGACCGAGCCCCCGCCGGAGACGCGCTCCGTCGGGATGACGGACTCGTTGGCGCGCTCGAGGGACTGCTGCCCCTCGGCGTCGAGCTCGTTGTCGCCGACCCAGAAGTCGAAGCCCTCGTGCACGGTGACGTCGAAGGGGCCGCTGGTGTCGAGGATGTCCTGGAGTCTCGGGGAGTCGACGGTGGGGTTCGGAACGGCCGTGACGGGAGTTCCCTCGTCAACGTCGGCAGCGAGGAGGAGGGCGGCGGCGATGTCGCGGCTGGGGTCGCCGCTGGTCGCGCCCGACTGCGTGGCGACGAACAGCTCGCCGCCGTTGCGGTGCAGCGCCGGCCAGGCGAGGGGGAGCACGGTGCAGACGGTGGCGGACGTGGTCGTGCCGTTCGTCGTCAGGGTGACCGGGCCGGTCGCGGCCGGCAGGATCTCACGAAGAGCGACCCACTCGGTCTCGGACGGCAGGCGTTCGAACGGTCGGGCGACGAACGGCGCCGGCGCCGGCCGAGACTCGGTATGCGTCGGACGGTTCGTACGCCGGCGGCTGGCCTTACCCATGCGTCGACCCTAACCGGCAGCTGCTGGGCGACCCGTTCCGCCCAGCTTCGCGCCCGGCGCGCGGTCAGCCCGATCGTGAACGTTTCCTGTCGCTCCCGCGCGGGAAAGCGTCCACGTTCAGCCGGAGTGCGGACTTCGGCTCAGTGCGAGCGGCGGCGGGACGGTCCGCCCAGAGCGGCCCACACGGTGCGGCCGTTGCGCTCGTCGGTGACGCCCCACTCGTGGGCCAGGCTGCGGACGATGCGCAGCCCGCGCCCGGACGACGACCACAACGAGTGCGGAGCCGGCCGCGGCGTCGACACGCCGCCACCGTCGCTCACCTCCACCTCGACGACGCCGCCCTTGACCTTCCAGTGCACCCGGATCATCCCGTCGGCGAGGGGCCGGGCATGCCGCAGGGCGTTGGCGATCAGCTCGGAGACGACGATCTCCGCCTCGCCCACGGTCTCCGTCCCGACCCCGCGCGAGTCGAGGTCCGCGACGAGAACACGGCGGGTCTTGGCCACCGCCGAGGGCGCCCACGGCACGCGGATCGTGCGCGGACGTTCTCCGGTGTCAGTGGCGGAAGCGGTCGTCATCCGGTCTGGCCAACCAGACTGCGCCGAGACCCCTGCCCGCACCGTTTCGGCGCGCTGTACCAATGACCGTTCACCGCCTTGTCGTGCCCTGCCTTCCCGGTCGACGCCCCCCGACGAGACCGAGCCACGCAGAGGTTATCGGTTGCTGGCCATCAGGTCGAGCGCTGCAGCCGGACGGTTGGTAATGATGGCATCCACATCCAACCGCAGGCAAAGACCCATACCCTCCTCATCGTCGACCGTCCAGACCCACACCTCGTTGCCGGCGTCGTGGCGTTCCGCGACGATCCCGGGGCGCTCGTGCAGCAGCGCGAGGTCGAGTCCCGCCGTGCCGGCCCCGGCCGCGAGCCGGGTCCGCCGCAGGGGCAGCGGCTGCTGGGCCGACACCAGGTGCACGAGGGGCAGCTCCGGGCACAGGCTGGCCATCCGGCGGACGGCCATCGCCGAGAACGACATCATCCGCACCCACACCTCACCAGGCCGACGGCCCCCGGCCAGCCCATACTCGTCTAGCAGCTCGGCCACGGCGTGCTCGACGCGGCCGCCGGCGCGGGACGGATGCTTGGTCTCGACGGCGAGACCGATCTCCCGCCCGGCGTCCAGGGCCAGCTCCACCAGCTCACGAAGCGTGACCAGGGCCGCGCCGTCCGGATCGCGGTCCGAGTCGCCGGCGTGCTTCCAGGCGCCCCAGTCGACGGCCCGGAGCTCGGCCAGGGTCATCGCCGAGACGATGCCGTTCGACCCGCCGGTGCGTTCGAGGGTGCGATCGTGCAGGCAGACCAGCTCGCCGTCCGCGGAGAGCCGCACGTCGCACTCCAGGGCGTCGGCCCCCTCGGCGATCGCCAGCCGGTATGCGCCCACGGTGTGCTCCGCGACGGCGGAGGAGGCCCCCCGATGGGCGATGACCAGCGGCTCCCGCGCCGCGGGGCCGATGTCGGCGGCGTCCCCCGCGTCCAGCTCTGACACCGGCATATCGTGGCACGGTGCTCGAGGCGCTCGACTCACATCCGAGCCCGCGGCGGCGTTCAACCGGTGTGAACCTGCCTCCGTTCCAGCGACTCGTCGACGCCCACTGGCGCGACGTCGGCCGGCTGGCCCGCGCGCTGGCCGGACCGGTCGACGGTGACGACGTCGCGCAGCAGGCGTGGACCCAGGCGTACGCCGCGTACCCCGGCCTCACCTCGGCCCAGAACCTTCGCGGCTGGCTGCTGACCATCACCCACCGTTGCGCCATGGACCTGCACCGGTCGCGTGGCCGGCGGGCGGTGCCGACCGACGACGAGGCCGTCCTCGCCGGCGTCGCGGCGGTCGACGGTCCCGAGATGTCACCACACCTGCTCGTGGACGAGGACCTGTGGGGGCGGGTCGCCCGGCTGCCCGAGCGGCAACGGGAGGCGGTGGTCCTCAAGTACGTCGGGGACCTCGACCACCCCGCCATCGCCGAGCTGCTCGGAACCACACCCACCATGAGCCGTCGCCTCGTCAGCGACGGTCTCAAGAACCTGAGAGAGAGCGCCTGATGAACGACACCATCGTCGAGCAGCGGCTGCACACGACCTATCCCGGGTCCCCGCCGCTCCGGCCTCCGACATTCCCGTCCGCCGACGTGGCCTACGTCGTCGAAGACACTCCAGTGGGCCGAATCCTGTTCGCCCGCAATGGAAACGGTGCCCTCGTGGCGTCTCGCTACGTCGCCGACGACGAGGCCGCCGACGTCGTCCTCGACCGGCTGGCCCACATGGTGTCACCGCGAGTGCTCCGGCTGCCCACGGCGCTGGACGAGGCCCGACGCCAGTTCGAGGAGTTCCTCGCCGGACGTCGCCACGACTTCGATCTCGAGACCGATCTCGCTCTGGCGACACCGTTCCAGCGCGACGTGCTCGAGACGCTGGCCCAGACCGTCGGGTACGGCGAGCGGGAGACCTACGGCGGACTGGCCCGCGCGATCCACCGGCCCACCGCGTCGCGGGCGGTCGGCGCCGCGCTCGGGGCGAACCCGCTCTGCATCGTCGTCCCGTGCCACCGGGTCGTCGGCGCGCACGGATCGCTCGCCGGGTATGCCGGTGGCGTCGCCGCCAAGGAGTATCTCCTCGGCCTGGAGTCCGATACGTCTGGCTAGCTCGGTCTACTCCCAGCCCTAGAAACGAACGTGGACACGCATACCAGGACAGGATGGCGCCCGGCGGTGCCATCCTGTCCGGCGTGACCGGCGCGTCCCCCGAGCGAGTCCGGCGCGCCGACATCCAGGGTCTGCGCGCGTTCGCGGTGGCCGGCGTGATCGCGGTCCACCTGGTCGGCTGGCCGGCCAGCGGCTACCTCGGCGTCGACGTCTTCTTCGTCGTGTCCGGGTTCGTCATCACGGGCCTGCTGCTGCGCGAACGTGACCGGACCGGGCGGACCCGGATGCGCGCGTTCTACGCCCGCCGCGCGCGGCGCATCCTCCCGCTCGCGCTCGTCGTCCTGACCCTCACCGTCGTGGCCAGCGCCTGGGCGTTCTCGGGACCGCGACTCGACGAGATCCGCACGGACGCGCTCTGGGCCGCGCTGTTCGCCGCGAACTGGCGGTTCGCCGATGTCGGCGGGGACTACTTCGCCCTCGGCCAGACGGCTTCACCGGTCCTGCACTTCTGGTCGCTCGGCGTCGAGGAGCAGTTCTACGTGGTGTGGCCGTGGCTGCTCGCGGGTGCGGCGGCGGCCGGCCTGCGGCTGACTCGGGACCGCACTCGGGCCGCAGTCGGCGGGCTCAGTCTCGTCGTCGTCGGCGCGTCCCTCACCTGGGCCGCGGTACAGGCCAGCACCGACCCGACGACGGCCTTCTACTCCTCGGTCACTCGGGCCTGGGAGCTCGGCCTGGGCGCCGCGCTCGCGTGCCTTCCCGCAGCGGTCGTGCGGCTGTCGGCCGCCGCCCGGGCGATCCTGTCCTGGGCTGGGCTGGCGGCCGTCGTCGCCTCCTTTACGGTGCTCGCCGACGTCAGCCCGCCCGTCCCGGCCGCGATCCTCCCGTCGGCCGGCACGCTGGCCATCCTGGCCGCCGGCATCGGCGCACCCGTCCGGTCGGCCGTACTGCTCAGTAACCCGGTCAGCCGCTACCTCGGCGACATCTCCTACGGCCTCTACCTCTGGCACTTCCCGCTCGTCGTCCTCCTGCCGGTGGTGATCCCCGCATCCCCGACCGAACGCGCACTGGTCGTCGTGCTGACCCTCGTCCTTGCCGCCACGAGCTACCACCTCCTCGAGCGCCCGGTGCTCGACGCGCCGACCTGGGGAGGAGCCATGGGCCTGGGCCGTCGGGCCTCGTGGGGCG
>DATLPT010000007.1:0-6765 GCA_035535635.1 Lapillicoccus sp.
CTCACGGCGCGGACCGCGGCTATGGTCCTGTTCCTCCTCGTCGGCGGCGTCGTCTCGGACCGGATGTCCCGAACCACGGTGCTGCAGCTGGCGCACGGACTCACCGCCGTCACTCAGGGCACCGCGGCGGTCCTCGTCATCAGCGGCCACGCCGACCTCTGGATGCTCACCGGGATCGAGGCGCTGAACGGGGCCGCATCGGCGTTCACCTTTCCCGCCATGGCGGGCATCGTCCCGCTCGTCATCGACCGAGGCCGGCTGCAACCCGCCAACGCGCTGCTGGCGTTCTCCCGCAGCGGGCTGACCGTCGTCGGGCCGGCGGTCGCTGGGCTGCTCGTCGTCACCGTCGGTCCCGGATGGGCCCTGGTTTTCGATGCCGCGACGTACCTCATCGCGATCCTCTGCCTCTGGCGGGTGAAGCTGCCGGCTCGAGATCCCGTGTCGGCGCCCGAGCGCACGTCGATGTGGGCCGAGCTGCGCGACGGCTGGTCGGAGTTCGCCTCGCGGACGTGGCTGTGGGTGGTGGTCGTCGTCTTCGGGTTGCTCAACGCCATCCACTTCGGAGCGCTCGGGGTGCTCGGTCCGCTGGTGTCCAGCCGGGCGCCCGCTCTGGGCGCGGACGGCTGGGGGCTCGCCCTCAGCGCCGAGGCGCTCGGCACGGTCGTCGCGACGGTGCTCATGCTGCGGCTGTCCGTACGGCATCCCTTGCGGGTCGGCATGATCGCCATCGCGGCCATCGCCGTCCCGATCGTCATGCTCGGGCTGTCGCCGTCGACGTGGCCACTCGTCCTCGCAATGTTCGTCGCCGGGTCCGGCACCGAGATGTTCGGCGTGGGCTGGTCGACAGCCATGCAGCAGCACATTCCCGAGGCGGTCCTGTCCCGGGTGTCGAGCTACGACGCGCTCGGCTCGTTCGTCGCGATGCCGTTGGGATCGATGGTGTTCGGCCTCCTCGCGGACCGCATCGACCCCGAGGCGGTGCTCGTCGTCAGCGGCATCCTGTATGCGGCGCTGGCCCTGGGCACGCTGGCGTCCCGCTCGGTCCGCAACCTTCGCAACGACCCGGTGGCCAGCCCTGCCTAGACTGCGGCCGTGTCGATCAAGGAGATCCGCCTGTTCGGCGACCCGATCCTGCGGACCCGAGCCGTCGAGGTCGTCGACTTCGACCGCGAGCTGCGTTCCCTCGTCGCCGACCTGACCGACACGATGGTCGACGCGCCGGGTGCTGGGCTGGCCGCTCCACAGATCGGGGTCGGGCTGCGCGTCTTCACGTGGCACGTCGACGGTGAGCTCGGCCACCTGGTCAACCCCGTCCTGCACCTGTCCGACGACTGCCAGGACGGTCCGGAGGGCTGCCTGTCCTTCCCCGGCCTGCGCCAGGACGTCCGGCGGGCCGCCCGCGCGGTGGCGACCGGGTTCGACATGTTCGGGGAGCCGGTGACCATCGAGGCCGACGAGCTGCTCGCTCGGTGCCTGCAGCACGAGACCGACCACCTCGACGGCATCCTCTTCGTCGACCGGATGGACCCGGCCCAACGCAAACTGGCGATGCGGACGATCCGAGAGGCCGACTGGGCCGGCGGGCCGGTTCCTACGGTCCGGCTCAGCCCGCACTCGACCTTCGGCCGGGGCATGTAGTGCGGCTGGTCTTCGCCGGCTCGCCCGACACGGCAGTACCCAGCCTCGACGCGCTCGCGTCGTCGTCGCACGAGGTGGTCGCCGTCGTGACCCGGCCGGACGCCCCTGCCGGACGGGGACGCCCGCTTCTTCCGTCACCGGTGCGGGTGCGCGCCGAAGCTTTGGGCATGCCGGTCCTCACTCCGGTCTCGGCCAAGGACCCGAGGTTCCACGAGGCCTTGAGCGAGCTGGCGCCGGAAGCCTGTCCGGTCGTCGCCTACGGCGCGATCATCCCGCGTGCCGCGCTCGACATCCCGCGGTACGGCTGGGTGAACCTGCACTTCTCGCTGCTGCCCGCCTGGCGAGGCGCGGCGCCCGTCCAGCACGCGGTGATGGCCGGGGACGACGTGACCGGCGCGTCGACGTTCTTCATCGAGGAAGGTCTCGACACGGGACCGATCCTCGGGACGATGACGGAGAGGATCCGGCCGACCGACACGGCGGGTGACCTCCTGGCTCGTCTCGCGGTCGGGGGCGCCGGCCTCCTCGTCGCGACGATGGACGGCCTCGAAGCCGGTTCGATCGTGCCGGAACCCCAACCCGCCGAAGGGATCTCGCTCGCTCCCAAGGTCAGGGTCGAGGACGCACGGATCGACTGGTCACGGCCGTCGTTCGTCGTCGACCGTCAGGTGCGAGGCTGCACGCCGAACCCTGGGTCGTGGACGACGTTCCGCGGCGAGCGGGTCAAGATCGGGCCGGTCACCGCGCTCGTCGACGAAGGGGCCGATCTGCCGGGAACAGTGGTCGCCGGAAAGCGGGAGGTGCACGTTGCCACCGGCTCCGGTCCCGTCCGGCTGGGTGTCGTGCAGGGGCGTGGCCGGAAGCCGATGCCGGCGGCGGACTGGGCTCGCGGCATACGGATCGAGCAGGGGGAGCGGTTCGCGGATGCCTGAGCGGCGGCCGCCGCGACGGCGCTCCGCGCAGCGCCCGTCCGAGCGCGGTCGCCGCGCCGACCCGGTGCGGCTGACGGCATACTCCGTGATGCAGGCCGTGGCCGACGGCGCCTACGCGAACCTGGAGCTGCCGAAGGCGTTGCGGGATAAGAGGATCGACGGGCGCGACGCGGCATTCGCCACGGAGCTCGTCTACGGCGCGACCCGGATGCGCGGGTTCTACGACCGTGTGATCGAGGTCGCCGCGCGGCGTCCGTTGGCCGACATCGATGGTCCGGTGCTCGACACGCTGCGCCTCGGGGTGCACCAGCTGCTCGGTATGCGGGTGGCCATCCACGCGGCGGTCGACGAGACAGTCGCGCTCGCCCGGCAGGTCAACGGGATCGGGGCATCGGGCTTCGTCAACGCGGTGCTCCGCCGGGTGTCTGAGCGAAGCCGGGACGCGTGGCTGGAGGTCGTTGCCCCAGCGGACATGGAGGCACTGGCGGCCACGGCGGTCCGCACCAGCCACCCGGAGTGGGTGGTGCGCGCGCTGCGGCAGGCCCTGCTCGGTCACGGCACGGCGACCGCCGCCGACGTCGATCGGCAGCTGGCCGCGCTGCTCGACGCGGACAACGCGCCGCCGCGGGTGACGCTGGCGGCGCGACCTGGTCTCGCCGATGTCGGGGAGCTGCTCGGCGACGGCGTTCTTCCGGGCCTACTCGCCCGGACTGCGGTCGTCCTCGACCATGGCGACCCGGGAGTCTTCCCGGCCGTCCGCGAGGGACGGGCGGCAGTGCAGGACGAAGGATCGCAGCTGGTCGCGCTGGCCCTGGCGGCGGCTCCGGTGGAGGGTCTGACGGGCCGCGAGCGATGGCTCGACCTCTGCGCGGGACCGGGCGGGAAGGCCGGACTGCTGGCCGGCCTGGCGCTCGAACGCGACGCCGACCTCGTGGCCAACGAGGTGAACCCCGTCCGTGCCGACCTGGTCCGGCAGACCTTGGCCGCCGCCGTGTCGCGCGGCGGTACCGGACAGGTCACGGTCCGGACCGGCGACGGCCGGGACGTCGGTGCGAGCGAGCCCGACGCATACGACCGGATTCTCGTCGACGCTCCGTGCACCGGGCTGGGCGCGCTGCGCCGGCGACCGGAGGCCCGCTGGCGGCGGAAGCCGTCCGACGTTCCCGAGCTGGCGACGCTGCAGCGGGAGCTGCTGACCAGCGCAGTCGGCGCGACCCGGCTGGGGGGCGTTGTCGCATACGCAACCTGCAGTCCCCACCTCGGGGAGACACGGTTCGTCGTGTCCGACGTCGTGAAGCGGCGGAGCGACGTCGAGCTCGTCGAGGCCGGGCCGTTGGTGACCGACCGCGACGGGAGGCCGGTCGAGGGGACGGGAGACGCGCCGTACGTGCAGCTCTGGCCGCACCGTCACGACACGGACGGCATGTTCCTGGCCCTCCTCCGCCGCCGCTGAACGCGCTCAGCCGGTGCGGTGCCGCAGTGACTGGGCCACGGCGAGGCTGTCGACGAGGTCGTTCATCACGTCGCCGGAGTGACCCTTGACCCACCGAAAGGTCACGTCGCCGCGGTCGTTGACGAGCTCCACCAGCGGCTCCCAGAGATCACGGCTCACGACCGGCTTCTTCGCCGACGTGATCCAGCCGCGGGCCTGCCAGCCGCGCCACCAGCCCTCGCGGAAGCAGTTGACGACGTAGGTCGAGTCGCTCACTACGACGAGCGGGGTGTCCGCGAGGGCGCGGACCGCCTCGAGGGCGGCCTGGATCTCCATCCGCTGGTTGGTCGTCGAGGGGTGCCCGCCGGAGCCTTGGCGACCGTCGCCCACCGCCCACGCCCAGCCACCCGGTCCGGGGTTCCCGGAGCAGGCCCCGTCGGTGTAGACCGCGGTGGCGTCCTCGGGCCACGGCATGACCGGCCGCCGGGACCGGACCGGGCCGCGCCCAGGCGATCCGGCCGGCGTCACCGAGAAGAGGTCCTCCTGCACCGGACGACCGTACCGAGTGCTTCTAGGGTGGCTGGGTGCAGATCTCGCCGAGCATCCTGTCGGCCGACTTCGCGAACCTACAGGCGGAGCTGGACGCCATCCGGACCGCCGACTGGGCGCACGTCGACGTCATGGACAACCACTTCGTCCCGAACCTGACCCTGGGCCTGCCGGTGGTCGAGGCGCTGCGCAAGGTCTCCCCGGTCCCGCTGGACTGCCACCTCATGATCGACGACCCGGACCGTTGGGCGCCCGGGTACGCGGAGGCCGGGGCGGAGTCCGTGACCTTCCACGCCGAGGCGGTGGCCGATCCGCGCGGGCTGGCCCGGACGCTGCGCGACCTCGGGGCGAGGGCCGGGCTGGCCATCAAACCGAATACCCCCTGGGAGCCGTACGAGGACCTGCTGCCCGACCTCGACATGGTGCTGGTCATGACGGTCGAGCCAGGATTCGGCGGGCAGGCGTTCATGGCCGACCAGATGCCCAAGGTCCACGCGGTGCGCGAGTCGGTCCGGCGTTTCGGCGGCGAGGTGTGGATCCAGGTCGACGGCGGGGTGAGCGCCGCCACCATCGAGCAGTGCGCCGAGGCCGGCGCCGACGTCTTCGTGGCCGGCTCAGCGGTCTACGGCAAGGACGACGTCCCCGGCGCGATCGCCGACCTGAGAGCCCTGGTCGCCGCCCACCACTGAGGTCACGCTGCGGCGGCAGGTGTGCCCGGGCGCCAATCGGGGCATGTAGGAAAACCTCGGGGTGTTTTGTGCTTGCCCTTTCCTACCCGCCAGGAGTGCTCAGTGGAAGCGCCGAACGGACTCGTCGGCGACCGGTACCGGTTCGTCCGACTCGTCGGTCGCGGCGGTATGGGAGCGGTCTGGGAAGGCTGGGACGAGCGCCTTCGCCGGTCGGTGGCCCTCAAGGTGTTCCACGCGCAGGATCAGCTGCCCGCCGCCGAGGCGGAGCAGCTGACCGAGCGGGCGATGCGAGAGGCTCGCGTCGTCGCCCGCCTGCAGCACCGCCACGCCATCTCGATCTACGACGTGGTGGAGTACGAGGGCCGGCCGTGCCTGGTCATGGAGTTCGTCCCCTCGGAGACGCTGGCCCAGATCCTCGGCGAGCTGACGACCCTCCTTGAGCACGAGGCGGCGACCCTCGCCGCCCAAGTCGCGTCGGCCCTGGCCGCCGCGCACGCCGCCGGGATCATCCACCGCGATGTCAAACCGGCCAACATCCTGATCGACAACGACGGCACGGCACGGATCAGCGACTTCGGCATCGCGCACGCCTTCGGAGAGACCACCCTGACGTCGGCCGGGATGCTCACCGGAACTCCCGCATACCTCGCTCCAGAGGTTGCCCGCGGCGAGGACTCCTCGTATGCGTCGGACGTCTTCTCGCTGGGTTCGACGCTGTACGCGGCGCTCGAGGGGCGGCCGCCGTTCGGAGATCAACGGAACCCCATCGGGCTGTTGCATCGGGTCGCGTCCGGGCAGATCACCCCGCCCGAGCACGCCGGAGCGCTCACTCCGCTCCTGACCGAGATGCTCTCGCCCGACCCGCGCGACCGGCCCACGATGGCCCAGGTCGCGGACGACCTCAACCGGTTCCGCGCGGCCGACCGGAGGCCGGTGGCCGTGCCCGCCGTCCCCCCGCCCGCTGGCGCCGGAAGCACCGACGCGTTCGTCCTCGGGACGCCGGGTACGGAAGGTGACTCGCCGTCGCGCCGCCGGCGCACGCTGGTTGCTGCCGCGCTCCTCGTGGCTGCTGCCTTGGTCGTCGCGGTGGTGGTGTTGCTCCGGCCCGGAACGAGTGACCCCGCCGCGGGGCCACAACCCTCGAGCTCCTCGACGTCCGCAGCATCGACGACAACGTCGACGGCGGCCTCGACGGCAGCATCGACGGCGGAGGAGACGCCGACGGGGACGGCCGCAGTGACCGAGGAGGCAGCGCCCTCACCCGTTGGGCCGACCGCGTCGACGCCGGCGGGCGCTTCCGTGGCCCCCTCGGTCAGCGCGCCGCCCCGTCCGCCGAGCGCCCTCCCGACACCGGTTGTGGTGAGCCAGCCGCCCACGGGGCAGCAGCTGGCGGCCGCCATCAGCAGCTACTACACCCTCGTGCCGCGCAACCTCGACCAGGCCTGGCCACTCATGACCGCCGACTACCAGACCCGGCACGCCGGCGGCCGCGCCGCATACGATCGGTTCTGGGGCGGCTTCTCGG
>DATLPT010000008.1:0-2011 GCA_035535635.1 Lapillicoccus sp.
AGTCCGGCACCCTTCCCGCGGGCCTCGTCGATCAGCTCGCGGTGGCGGGCCAGGTTCTCGTCGAGGACGCCCAGCCGGGGGGCGATCTGGGCCAGGGCGATCCGGAGCGGCTGCACGGGCCGAGCATACCGGGTCGCCCCCCGCCTCAACCCCGGTGGGACGCCGGCGCGGGGCCCATTTCCGGGGTGAACCCGGCGGCCCTGGGGAGGGTAAAGATGGATGGCGACGCGCGCTCGGCGGTGCTAGGCTTCCCCGCACCCTCCGCCATGACTGCGTGTCGTGTTGCGGACGAACTGTCGCTCCGAGGTCTTGGACAGGGGGAGGCCCGCGGTCCGGCTCGGGGCCCTGAGGAGGAGTTGGGAAGCATGTCCCGATCACCGAGCTGGTTGCCGCCGCTCGCGCTGTTTGCGGCCGCGGCGATCATGTTCTCCGCATGTGCGGGGGCCACGACGAGCCCCAGCCCGAGCGTCGCCGCCCCGAGCGCGAGCGCTTCGGCGCCTGCGTCGCAAGCGAACTTCACGGCGCGGTCCTATCCGGATACGGCCATCGACTGCGCCAAGCCGCCGACCGGCTACACCGGCACGATCAGCCAGATCAAGGCGATCGACGCGCTGACAGTGGAATTCGACCTCTGCTCGGCGGACGTCGCCTTCCTGTCGAAGGTGGCCTTCACCTCGAACAACATCCAGGACTCCGACTGGCTGGCGGCCCACGCCAAGGACAAGTCGTACGTCCACGACTCGACCAACGGGACCGGCCCGTACCGGGTCAAGGAATGGGTTTCCGGCGACCACGTCACGCTCGAGGCGAACCCCAACTACTGGGGCACCGCGGCAAAGGTCCCGACCGTCGTCGTGAAGTGGAGCAAGGAAGCCGCCCAGCGGCTCCAGGAGCTCAAGGCCGGCACCGTCGATGGCATCGACAACGTCGGCACCGACGACTTCGCCACGGTCCAGGGTGACTCGACCCTCAAGCTGTTCCCCCGCGAGGCGCTGAACGTCCTGTACCTGGGCCTCAACGTGAACCAGGCGCCATGGAACAACGAGAAGGTCCGCCAGGCGATCGCCATGGGGATCGATCGCAAGCGGATCGCCGACAACTTCTATCCGGCCGGCTCCGAGGCCGCCAAGTACTTCACCCCGTGCGCCATCCCGCTGGCCTGCGGTGGCGATGCGTGGTGGGACTTCGATGCCGCCCAGGCGAAGCAGCTCCTCAAGGACGCTGGCTTCGACTTCAACAAGACCTACAACTTCCACTACCGGACGAAGGTCCGCAGCTATCTGCCGAGCCCGACCCAGGTCGCCACGGACATCCAGTCGCAGCTCAAGGACAACCTCGGGGTCAAGATCAACCTGGTCGTCGAGAAGGACGACACGTTCCTGACCGACGAGTCCAAGGGCAAGTTCCCGATGTTCCTGCTGGGCTGGGGCGCCGACTATCCGGACGTCACGGACTTCCTCGACGTCCACTTCGGCACCGGTGCCAACGACGGATTCGGCAAGAAGTTCAGCGACGTCACCGCATTGCTGACGGCGGCCGCGTCCGATGCCGACAACACCAAGCGCGGCGACGAGTACTCCCAGGCGAACACCCTCGTCCGCACCCACGTCCCGATGGTCCCGCTCGTTCACGGCGGATCGGCCACGGCGTGGCGCGCCGACGTCGAGGGCGCCCATTCGTCCCCGATCGGGAACGAGGCGCTCTGGACGATGAAGCCCGGCGACCGCAACCAGCTCGTCTGGATGCAGAACAGCGAGCCGTCGGGTCTCTACTGCGGCGACGAGAGTGACGGCGACGCGCTCCGGATCTGCCAGCAGATCTTCGACTCCCTCTACCAGTACAAGGTCGGCGGCCTCGAGACCGAGCCTGCGCTCGCCTCGAGCTGCGACCCCAGCACTGACTTCAAGACCTGGACCTGCAAGCTCAAGCCGGGCGTCAAGTTCGGTGTCCAGGGCGATCTCGATGCCGGTGACGTCCTCGACTCGTACGCCATCCAGTGGGACGCGAAGAA
>DATLPT010000009.1:0-17564 GCA_035535635.1 Lapillicoccus sp.
TCCGCGACGACGCGAAGGCCGCCTTCCGATGGGAGGCGGCCTTCCGCGTACGCGAGTCCGCGAGCCGTCGCCTACCCCAAGACAGAGGGGTATGCGGGTCAGCCCACGAAGTCCTGGGTCACCCACCACACGCCGCCCGAGTCTCGGTAGGCGCCGATGCCGATCCCGCTGTAGGACGCGCCGAGGATGTTGGCGCGATGCCCCGGGGAGTTCATGAAGGCGGCGACCATCGACGCGGGGGACGACGAGCTGTTCATCCCGACGTTCTCGGCGGCCGCGCGGGCCCCGCACCGGCTGAGGACCGGGCCCAGCGACTGGTGTGACAGGCCGCCCTCGGCGGCCATGTGCGGCGACCACGGCTCCGCGAACTCGTCGGGGCACGCCTGCGCCGTGAGCGCCGGTAGGCCGGCGGCGGTCCGCTCGGCGTTGACGAGCGCGAGGATCTGGCCCTCGTAGGTGGCGGTGCCGGTCGTCGAGGGCGGCGGGCTGGGCGTCGCAGGGGGCGTCGGAGCGGACGTGGCGGTGGGCCGGGGAGTCGAGCGCGACGCCGTCGTGCTCGGGGCCGGGGTGCGCGTCGGAGTGGCCGTCCGTCGGGCGGACGGCGTGGTGGTCGTCGTCGTGGCCGAGGGTGACGTCGTGCCCGTCGGTGTCGGCTCGGTGGACGACGTCGATGCGAGCGGCGCCGACGTCGTTGTGGTCGCCCGTGCGGAGGCGGTGACCGCTGCGCGGTCGGGCGACGCGGCCTCTGAAGCGGTGTTCCGACAGGCCGCGAGGCTACCGATGAGCAGCACCACAGCCCCGGCGCCGACGGCGAACGACCCAGTCCGTCTCGACATGGCCGACGAACCTACCCCAAAAGGGGGCGACCATCGTCTTCCGGACAGCATTCGGGCACCGGCCCCGGTACTCGGCACCCAGCCAGACGTCGTACGCTGTACCCGAGCGCGCCGCACGAGTTCGTCAGGTCACGCCCCGCAGCGACCTAGCCGCGGCTGCGCCACCCACCTTCGGCGGAAGCCGACGCAGCGTTGACCCGGGACGTCCGGCCGTGTGCGCCAGGGACGTCGCGGGCACCCTCGCCCCGAGTGACGACCGAAGGTGAGACCGAACGAACCGGAATCGGTCAACCAGAGCAGGAGGACCATGCCGACCACCGACCGCCGTCGGTCGCCTCGTCGCGCCTCAGCGCCGTCGTCGGCGTCGGCGCCCGCGGGCGGGAGCACCGTGACCATCGGCGCCGTCCCGGACGCTCCAGGCGTCGAGAACATCGCGACGAACGGTTCGGGGAACGGATCCGATACCGGCTCGACCGGCCACCACGGTGGTGGGCGGCAGCGCTCCGGCGACGACCCGGCACCGATCATCCCGATCCTCGCTCGGCGGGTCCGGGAGGTCGAGGCCAAGTCGATGGAGGGCAAGGTCGGGCCCGCCAAGCGCACGAAGTTCCAGGTCATCGCCCTGCTCGTCCGAGAGGAGCGGGCCCGCATCAAGTCGGATGCGGCGATCACCCCGGCCGCCCGAACCGAGCTGCTCAAGCGCCTGGACGGCGTGGCGACCATCCTGGCCAAGACGGCCGCGCACGACACCAGCCTGCTGCGTCTGCTCGACGGCAACGCCACCCCGGGTCCCGCGGCGCACCGGATGCGCCTGGAGTGGCTGCTCGAGTCCGGCGCGGAGATCTCTCCGGAGGAGATGGCGACCGCCTCGAGTGCCCCGTCGAGGACACCGGCGGTCTCTGCCGAGCTCGCGGCCAAGCAGGTCGTCCCGGCGTCGGTTCCGGCCCGGGTCCGCGCGAACCCGTTCCTGGCTCCCGACCTCAGCCACCTGCGCGACGAGGAATACCAACCCGGCCTGCTCGCCCGGTGGGACCTCATGGACCCGCTCTACCGCGCGTTCGAGCAAGGGGCCGGCGGCGGGTCGGCGTCGATGGACCTGCCGCCGCTGCCGTCGATCGATCGGTACTCGCCGCCCGGCCTGGAGCTGATGCCCCACCAGATCCGCATGATCGAGGCGGTCCGCGAAGGACATCGGACGTTTCTCCTCGCCGACGAGCCGGGTCTCGGCAAGACCGCGCAGTCGGTCATCGCGGCGTCGGTCACGAACGCGTACCCGATGCTCGCCGTCGTCCCGAACGTCGTGAAGATCAACTGGGCCCGTGAGGTCGAGCGGTGGACGCCGCACCGGCGGGTGACCGTGATCCACGGCGACGGCGTAGACGTCGACGCGTTCGCTGACGTCTTCGTCGTGAACTACACCGTGCTCGACCGGCACCTGTCGTGGCTGTCGACCTTCGGGTTCCGGTCGATGGTCGTCGACGAGGCGCACTTCATCAAGAACCTCACGTCGCAGCGCTCGCAGCACGTGCTGGCGCTGTCTCAGCAGATCCGCGACAACACGCCCGGCGGAGATCCGCTGCTGCTCGCGCTCACCGGAACCCCGCTCATCAACGACGTCGAGGACTTCAACGCGATCTGGCGGTTCCTCGGCTGGGTCAAGGGCGACCAGCCGGCGCCGAAGCTCATGCGCAAGCTGGAGGCCAACGGCCTCACCCCGGCCGATCGCGGCTTCTACCCCGAGGCGCGCGCGGCGGTCATCGACATGGGCATCGTCCGGCGCCGCAAGGTCGACGTGGCCAAGGACCTGCCCGACAAGCGCATCGCCGACATCCCGGTCGAGCTGGACGACGAGGCGGCGCGGTCGATCCGCGCTTCGGAGCGCGAACTGGGGCAGCGCCTGCTGGCCAGCTACCGTCGACTGCTCGCCGCCCGGGAGGCCGAGCAGGGCGACGGCCAGGGCGGCCTGCTGGCGGTCTCGGCCGCGGCCTCCGTCGAGGTCGACGAGGAGCTCATGCGACGGGTATGCCTCCAGGAGCTCGAGTCGTCGAAGTCCAGTGGTGGAGGCGGCGAGAACGTCTTCACCATGGTCCGCCGGATCGGCCAGGCCAAGGCGCCGCTGGCTGCGGACTACACCGCCCAGCTGGCCCGCTCGGTCGGCAAGGTGGTGTTCTTCGCCAAGCACATCGACGTCATGGACACCGCCGAGCGGATCCTCGCCGAGGCCGAGCTTCAGACGGTCTCGATCCGTGGCGACCAGACCGGCACCCAGCGGCAGCAGGCCATCGACGCGTTCCAGAAGGACCCGGACGTGTCGGTCGCGGTCTGCTCGCTCCTCGCCGCCGGCGTCGGGCTGAACCTGCACGCGGCGTCCAACGTCGTGCTCGCCGAGCTGTCCTGGACCGCCGCCGAGCAGCAGCAGGCGATCGACCGGGTCCACCGGATCGGCCAGGACGAGCCGGTGACGGCGTGGCGGATCCTCGCAGCGCAGACCATCGATAGCAAGATCGCGGAGCTCATCGACAGCAAGCATGGCCTGGCCGCGCGAGCGCTCGACGGCAGCGACGAGGAGATCGGTTCGGGCGACTCCGTCCAGCTCGACGCCCTCATCCACCTGCTTCGCCAGGCGCTGACCGGCCGCTGATGTCGGGCTGCGGATGATCGAAGGCGTCGTGGTGCGGCGCGCCCGCACCCCGGACGTCCGTGCGATCCGTTCCCTGGTCGAGCCCATGACCTGGTCTGGCCGCGTTGTCGAGAAACATGCCGTCGCGTACTACGAAGCGGTGCACGAGTTCCGGGTCGTCGAGCTCGACCATGAGATCGTCGGCTGCGGCGCCCTCCACGTGATGTGGGAGGACCTCGCCGAGGTGCGGACCGTCGCTGTCCGCCCTGAGTTCAAGGGGCGAGGACTGGGCTCGGCAGTGTTGCGCGAGCTGCTTCAGGACGCTCGGGACCTGGGGGTCCAGCGGGTGTTCTGCCTCACCTTCGAAACCGCGTTCTTCGGTCGGCACGGGTTCCGGCCCATCGACGGGCAGGCGGTGGAACCGCAGGTGTATGCCGAGCTGCTCTTGTCGTACGACGAAGGGGTGGCCGAGTTCCTCGATCTGGAGCGGGTCAAGCCCAACACGCTCGGCAACACGAGGATGCTGTTGGCACTATGAGCTTCCTCAGCATCCTCACCGGCTCGTTCTCGACCCCGGCCGCGGACAACCCGACCGTCGCCGTCATGGAGGCGGCGTACCGGCATTCCGGCCTCGACGCCCGGTACCTCAACTGTGAGGTCGCGCCCGAGGGGTTGGCCGACGCGGTGCGCGGCGCCCGGGCGATGGGCTGGGCGGGCTTCAACTGCTCGATCCCGCACAAGGTCGCCGTCATCGAGCACCTCGACGGGCTGGCTGAGTCGGCCCGCATCATCGGCGCCGTCAACTGCGTCGTGATCGACGGCGGCGTCATGACCGGGGAGAACACCGACGGGCAGGGCTTCGTCAGTGCGCTGCGGACGATGCGCGACCCGGCCGGCGCGAGAGTATGCGTCCTCGGCGCCGGCGGTGCCGCCCGGGCCATCGTCGTCGAGACGGCGTTGGCCGGCGCGACGCACGTGACCGTCCTGGCCCGCCGCGCCAGCGAGGCGAAGACGCTGGCGGACCTGGTGCGGACGCATACCCCTGCCTCTGCCGACGCCGTGCAGCTGGCACCGCCCGCAGCCGTCCCGGCGGGAACCGACATCCTCGTCAACGCGACCCAGGCCGGCCTCTACCCGGACGTCGAGGGCATGGTCGACCTCGACCTCGAGACCCTGGTGGGCGTCGACCTGGTCGCCGACGTCGTCCCGAACCCGCCCCAAACCCGGCTGCTCCGGGAGGCGCACGACCTCGGCTGCCGGACCCTCGACGGGCTGGGGATGCTCGTGGCTCAGGCCGCCGTGAACATGGAGCTCTGGACCGGCATCGCCGCCGACCGGCCGGTCATGCGGCAAGCGCTCGAGGAGGCGCTCCGGATCTGACCAGCGCCCTCAGCGCCGACCGCGCTCAGGCATCGGCATCGTCGACTCGCCGACCTGCTCGCCGATCCAGTCGACCATCGGCCGGATCGCTCGCCAGTCGTCGCTGACGTACCGCACGACCGACCCGGTGCTCATCCACGTCGGCGTGCCACGGTCGCGCCAGGCGATGAGGCTCTTGTGGCGTAACAGCTCGAGGCGCGGATGGTCGGCTGCGACCCCCTTCGGCCGGGTAGCCAGCATCTCGCCGCCGATCTGGAAACCTTTGCGGCGCAAGCCATCCACGATCGCGACGAGAGCCTTGCCCGACGTGTCGGCGTCCAGTGCCGCGCGATACCGGGCCACCTGGTCGGGCATCCCGTGCATGTAGCCGCCGCCGGTGACCAGACCGTCCGAGCCGACCCTCAGGTAGTACCCGGCGCCACCCGAGGCGGAGGCGATGGCGCCCTGTTCCGTCTTGTAGGGCGTCTTGTCGGCCGAGAACCGGACGTCGCGGTAGGGCCGGAAGATCCGCGCCTCACCGAACTCCTCGGCGAGCGCATCGGTGAGCGCCGAGAACGGCTCCCGCACCGACTGCTCGTAGCGTTCCTTGTTGGCCGCCCACCAGTCCTTGGTGTTGTTCGCCTCGAGCTCGGCGTAGAACGCGACGGCGTCGAGCGGTATGCCGGTGGCGGCGGCCATGGGGCCAGCGTAGGCGGCCTGTACTCCGCCGCGGCGTCAGAGGGTGGCCGAGTAGATCCGCCGGACGACGTAGGAGCTGGCCTGGGCATCGGATAATCCGGCGATCGTCGTTCCCGCAGCGGCCAGCGCGGGAAGGAGGATCGACGCGCGGATGAGGCCGAAGACGGTGTTCGTCACCAGCCCTCCCCGCGCACAGTCGCGAGAACCTACTCGTCGGGGGTTCGGCGTCACACGGTGGCCACACGGGCACTGCGTGCCGGGATGCGCGCGCGCCGCAGGTGGCTAGGGTGGCTGGCATGGAGGCCTCCCGGACGGGGCAGGATCCCGACATCGTCGTCGTCATGGGTGTTGCCGGGTCGGGCAAGACGACGGTCGCCAAGGGCATCGCCGTGAGCATGCACTGGATCTTCGCCGAGGGCGACGCCTTCCACCCGGAGGCCAACGTCGAGAAGATGCACAGCGGGGTCCCGCTCACCGACGAGGACCGGTGGCCCTGGCTTCGCCTCATCGGGGAGTGGATGAGCGAACAGGAGCAGGCCGGGATCTCCTCGGTGGTCACGTGTTCCGCCTTGCGGCGCGTCTACCGAGATGTGCTTCGGGAGGGCCGCCCAGCCGTCCGGTTCTGCCACATCACCTCGCCGGAGTCGACGATCGCCGACCGCCTCGAGCAACGCCAGGGGCACTACATGCCGCCGTCTTTGCTGCCCAGCCAGATCGCCATCCTGGAACCGCTCGAGCTCGACGAGCCCGGCGTAACCGTCTCCGGGGAGGGCACCCAGACCGAGGTGCTCACTCGCGCGCTCAACGCTCTAGGACTCACTCCGCCCGTCTGAACCGCCCCCGTTAAAGGAGGTCGCATGTCCGCCACCATCACCGCCGCTTCGATCCTCCCGTCCGCCGACCCCATCTCCAGCGCCGGCAATACCCAGCTGATCCTCGCCCTCCTCGTCGGGATCGCCGTCATCGTCGGGCTGATCACCTGGCTGAAGATGCACCCGTTCCTCGCGCTCATCCTCGGCTCGGCAGCGCTGTCGCTGGTGGCCTGGATCCCTCCGACCGCCGCCCTCACCAGCTTCACCAACGGGTTCGGCTCGACCGCGGGAGCGGTCGGCATCCTCATCGCCCTTGGCGCCATGCTCGGGAAGCTGCTGGCCGACTCCGGTGGCGCCGACACCATTGTCAGCAGGATCATCCAGCGACTGGGCGGCAGCAAGCTCCCGTGGGGCATGGCCCTCATTGCGGCGATCATCGGGTTGCCGCTCTTCTTCGAGGTCGGCGTGGTGATCCTCGTCCCGGTGGTCATCCTCGTGGCCCGGCGCACGAACTCCACCCTGATGCGGATCGGCATCCCGGCGTTGGCCGGCCTGTCCGTCCTGCACGGGCTGGTCCCGCCGCACCCCGGCCCTCAGACGGCGATCGCGCTGCTGAAGGCCGACCAGACCCAGACCCTCGTCTTCGGGCTGATCATCGCGATCCCGACGCTGATCATCTCCGGCCCGCTGCTCGGCCGGCTCATGGACCGATGGGTTCCGGTGTACGCGCCCGCGTCCCTGGGTGAGGACGCCATCGACGCGCGGACCCACGACCGGGAGATGCAGACGGCGTCCGTCGGCAGCGGGTCGCCGGGGTCGGCCGGGTCGACCTCGTCGACGTCGTTGACCTCGTCGACCGGTCCGATCGCCGACGAGTCCACGACGACCGGCACCCAGGTCCGCGGCCCCGGCGAGGACGACCCGGGTCTCCTCGCGACCCAGGGCATCGGATCGGCCGCGCCGCGGCTCGCCAAGCGGCCCTCGTTCGGTGCCGCCCTCATCACCATCGTGCTGCCGGTGCTCCTCATGCTCCTCAAGGGCGTCGGCGACCTCACCACGGCGGCCAACACCGTGCCGCGCGCGTTCTTCGACACCATCGGGGCCCCGACGATCGCTCTGCTGCTCGCGGTGCTGCTTGGCTACTTCACTCTCGGCCGGGGCGCCGGTATGCGGCGGGAGCAGGTCAACGAGTCGCTCGGTTCGGGCCTGCCCGGCATCGCCGGCATCCTCCTCATCGTCGCAGCCGGCGGCGGGTTCAAGCAGGTGCTCGTCGACGCCGGCGTCGCCAACGTCATCGCCGATTGGGCGACCGGGAAGAACATCTCGGTGCTGCTGCTCGGCTGGCTGGTCGCCGTGGGCATCCGGCTCGCGACCGGTTCCGCCACGGTGGCGACGACGACCGCGGCCGGCATCGTCGGCGCACTGGCCGGCACGCTGTCGACCTCGCACCTCGCGCTGCTAGTGCTCGCGATCGGCTGTGGGTCCCTGTTCTTCAGCCACGTCAACGACGCCGGGTTCTGGCTGGTCAAGCAGTACTTCGGCCTCACCGTCGGTCAGACCATCAAGTCGTGGTCGGTCATGGAGACGGTGATCTCCGTCGTGGGCTTCATCCTCGTGATGCTGATGAGTCTGGTGGTCTAGCGCCGCCCCCGTCCGGCCGAGAGGCCAACTTTGGTCGCTGACACGGCGTGATAGCGACCAAACTTGGCCTCTCGGCAGCCTTAAGCCGGGAGTCGGTAGCGGTCGCCGGACAGCGACTCGACCAGGCCGTCGGCGACCAAGGAGTCGAGGCAGCGCATCCGCTGCTGTTCGGCGGCCCAGGCCCGCGCGAGGTCAGTGCCGTTGACCGGTCCGGAGGCGGCGCGCAGGACACCGAGCAGCGCACCCCGGGCCTGCCGGTCCGTGCCGTGCCACGCCTGCCCGTGCCGGACCGGGCCGGCGTATGCGGGTCGGCCGGTCCGGTTCCACGCGCAAAGATCGGCTACAGGACAGACGTTGCAGCGGGGAGACCGCGCGGTGCAGACGAGCGCGCCGACCTCCATCGCGGCGGCGTTCCAGGTCACCGCGTCGTTCGGGTCGGCCGGCACCGCTTCGGCCGCGAGGTCGCGCTCGGTGCGGGTCATCGCCGGTGCCGCCTGTGCCTCTCCCAGCAGCGTGCGCACCAGCACGCGGCGGACGTTGGTGTCCACGACCACGGTCGGTCGCCGGTATGCGAAGCAGGCCACCGCGGCGGCGGTGTAGGCGCCGATCCCTGGGAGGGCGCGCAGCGCCTCCTCGGTGTCCGGCACCTCTCCGCCGTGCCGGTCCACGATCGCGCGCGCCGCCTCGTGCAGGCGCAGCGCCCGCCGTGGATAGCCGAGCCGGCCCCACGCGCGCACGGCCTCGCCCGGCTCGTCGGCGGCGAGGTCGGCCGGTGTCGGCCACCGGGTCAGCCAGTCGCGCCACACGGGCTCGACGCGCGCGACGGGGGTCTGATGCGACATCACCTCGGAGACGAGCACCGCCCACGGCGAGGTGCCCGGCAGCCGCCACAGCAGCGGGCGGGCGTTCGACGCATACCAGCCGTTGATCCGCTCGTGAAGGACGGGCAGGGCAGGGGCGAGGGCGTGCACCTCAGACGTAGCGTTCGAGGATGCTGGACTCGGCGAGCCGGGAAAGCCCCTCGCGGACCGCTCGGGCCCGGCTCTCCCCGACCCCGCCGACGCTCATGAGGTCCTCCAAGTTGGCCGCGAGCAGCCGCTGAAGCGACTCGAAATGGTCGACCAGCCGGTCGACGATGGCCGGAGGGAGCCGCGGCACCTTGGTCAGCAGCCGATACCCGCGAGGACTCACCGCGCTGTCCAGCGCGTCGCCAACGCTCGAGAACCCGACCGCCCGCGCTCCGGCCCCGAGGTCGAGCAGCTCGGCGGCGGTCAGCTCCATGAGGGCATTCAGGGCGTCGTCGAGGGTGCGCCGTGACTTGGGGTCGTCGAGATAGTCACGGATGACTAGTTCGCGGTCGTTGCCCAGGCCGCCGGCCAGCTCCTCGAGCTGCAACCCGAGCAGCCGGCCGTCGTCGCCGAGCTCGACGACGTAGTCGGAGATCTCCTCGCTGATGCGGCGGACCATCTCGAGCCGCTGCAGCACGCTGGCCACGTCGCGGACCGTGACGAGGTCCTCGATCTCCAGGGCGGACAAGGTCGACGTGACTTCGTCGAGGCGTGCCTTGTAGCGCTCCAGCGTCTGCAGCGCCTGGTTCGCCTTGGAGAGGATCGCGGCGCTGCCCTCGACGACGTGCCGCCGGCCGCCGACGTAGAGCGCGATGGTCTGCATCGACTGACTGACCGACACGACGGGGAAGCCGGTCTGGATGGCCACTCGCTCCGCGGTGCGGTGCCGGGTGCCGGACTCCGACGTCTCGATGCTGGGATCGGGCACCAGCTGAGTGTTGGCGCGGAGGATGTGCCCGCCGTCGCGGTCGAGGACGATGGCGCCGTCCATCTTGGAGAGCTCGCGCAGCCGCGTCGCCGAGAACTCGACGTCGAGTGGGAACCCGCCACTGCTGATCGACTCCACGACCCGGTCGTTGCCGAGCACGATCAGGGCACCCGTGCGTCCGCGGAGGATGCGTTCGAGGCCGTCCCGCAACGGCGTGCCGGGCGCGACGGCAGCGAGGGTGGCCCGCAGCAGGTCGTCGTCGCTGCGCTCGGCGGTCGTCGCCACGCCCCTGTCCCCTCCCACTCACGGGTCGGCCGTCGCGCTTCCAATCGGCCGGTCGGCTCGCGGGGAGTCTAACGGCGCGAGGTGCCCTCGTGCGGAACGTCCAGCGCGGCCATCACCGCCTCCCGGACGTCGGCAACCTCCACGACCCGCATCCCGTCGGGGATCGGCCCCGAACCGAGGACGCCCCGAGGGGTGAAAGCGGTCCGGAATCCCAGCCGGGCCGCCTCGGCCAGCCGGCGTGGCATACCCGACACCGGTCGCAGTTCGCCGGCCAGGCCGACCTCGCCGAATGCGACCGCGTGTGGCGGCAACGGCGCGTCGACCTCCGCGCTCGCGACGCTGAGGGCCACGGCCAGATCGGCGGCCGGCTCGCCGAGACGGACCCCGCCGACGGTTGAGACGTATGCGTCGCGACTGCCGACCCGGAGGCGCGCCCGCCGGTCGAGGACGGCCAGGACCATCGCCACGCGCGACGCGTCAAGACCATGCGTCGCCCGGCGGGGAGCGGGGAGCGTGGTCGGCGCCACGAGCGCCTGCACCTCGGCGACGAGCGGGCGGCGGCCCTCCAGGGTGACGGTGACGCAGGTGCCGGCGACCCTGGTCTCCCGATGGGAGAGGAAGAGCCCACTCGGGTCGGCCAGCCCGACGATGCCGACGTCGGAGAGGTCGAAACAGCCGACCTCGTCGGTGGGGCCGAATCGGTTCTTCACCGCTCGGACCAGCCGTAGTCGCGAATGCCGGTCGCCCTCGAACTGGACGACGACGTCGACGAGGTGCTCGAGGACCCGCGGGCCAGCGATGGAGCCGTCCTTGGTCACGTGGCCGACGAGGAGGACGGCGATACCGCGGCTCTTCGCCGCCTGGATCAGGGTGGCGGCCACTTCACGGACCTGGCTCACATTGCCGGCCGACCCCTCGACGTGCGCGCTCGCGATCGTCTGCACGGAGTCGACGACGACCAGCTCCGGCTCAACCGTCCCGATCTGACCGAGCACCGTGGCGAGGTCGGTCTCCGCGGCGAGGAACAACGAGGCGGCCATCGCTTCGATGCGCTCGGCCCGCATCCGAATCTGAGCCGTCGACTCCTCTCCGCTGACGTAGAGCACGGTCCGGCCCCCGCGGGCAGCGCGGGCGGCGACGTCGAGGAGCAGCGTGGACTTGCCGATCCCCGGTTCACCGGCGACGAGGACCACGGCGCCGGGCACGACACCGCCGCCGAGGACCCGGTCGAGCTCGCCGACGCCCGTGCTGCGCGCCGCGGCGTGCTCGACGTCGACCTGACCGATCCGCACGGCCGGTCGGGCCACGGACGTCGCGGCGGTCGTGCGGATCGTCGGCACGCCGACCTCGGCCACCGAGCCCCACGTCTGGCACTCGCCACAGCGGCCCACCCATTTGACCGTGGTCCAGCCGCACTCGGCACAGCGGTAGCCGCTCGCTCGCGCCGACGCTCGGGATGCCATGGGCCGCACGGTAGGGGATGGCGCCGACAGCCCTCGATCGGCCGCTTCCGCGCGCAGAGATCAGCTCGGCGGGCGGAACGGCCAGCCCTCTCGCATCGGTTCCGATCGGCCGGGCTCGATGTACCACTCCCGGGCGAAGCCCAGCGCGAAGACCTCCTCCGGCATGTCGAGGATCCACGCCGTGTCGGTCTTCTGGCTGCGGTGCGCCTCCACGGAACGACGCCGCTGCGCGAGGTAGGCGCTGACGTCCACCTGCCAGGAGATCTCCGCCTCCGGTGTGCCGAGCGGGTTCCCGTCGTCCATCGGCGCGTCGGGGTCGAAGTCGGTCTCCTCGCCCGCGTCGAGTCGAGCCTGGCGGCTGCGGCGGAGCTGGTCGCGGTTCATGGTGGACTCGAGCAGTCGCGGACTGCGGGCGGCGAGCTCCGCCGCGCGGTGGGCGATGCGATGCACCTGGATGTGGTCGGGGTGTCCGTAGTTCCCGTGCCAGTCGTAGCCGACCAGGACGTCAACGTCCTCTTCGTCGAGGATCGTGGCCAGCCGCCGCGCGGCCTCGTCCAGATCGGCCGCGTGCAGCGCATCGGGCGCGTCGTTCTGCTCCCAGCCTGCCATCCCCGAGTCGGCATAGCCGAGCCACGCCACCCGCTGCGTGCCGGTCGCCCGCGCGGACGCCTCGGCCTCGGTATGCCGGCGGTCGGCAACCGTCTCGCCCGCGCCGAGGTCGTCGGGAGCCTCACCGTGGTCACCGTTGGTGGCATACACGACGACGACCCGGTCCCCGCCGGCGCTCGCCCGCGCCATCGAGCCCGAGGTCTGCGTTGATTCGTCGTCGGGGTGCGCGTGGAGGAAGACGATCGTGGTCACCAGGACATCATGCATACCGCCGCCACCAGAGGTTCACGGTGTAGTCGACGACGGTACGGTCCGGATCCGCGTCGAGGATCTCGTCCGCCAGCGGCGCCGGGAACTCGATCCGCAGCACCCGCGCGAAGTCCTCAGCCGAGTCGAAGGTCCACGCGATCTCCAGGGCCCGACGGGACCAGCCGCGCCGGGTCCAGAACCGTTCCACCGCCTCGCAGTCGTACCCCGGCAGACTCCGGCGGAACCACGCCCCGAACGTCGAGCGCGTCGCGTCGTTGTCGACGACGAAGGCGGTCCCACCTGGCCGGACGACGCGAGCGAGCTCCCCGTGGCCCGGCTCACACCCTGGGCCGAAGAAGTACGCCCACCTCGCGTGCGCGACGTCGACGCTGTTCGCGGGTAGCGTCGTGTCGGCCGCCGACGCTTCCAGGACTCGGACGTTCGGCAGTCCGGCGACCCGGCGACGAGCCCGCACGACAAGGGGCGGGTGCGGTTCTACGCCGACGACACTGCGGGCCGTCGCGGCGAAGCGCGGAAGGTGGAACCCGGTCCCGCATCCGACGTCGAGGACGTCCTGGCGCTCCCAGTCGTGGAGGTCGCGCATGGCCGCCTCGATGACACCGTCGCGGTCGACGGCACGGTTCTCCAGCTCGTAGACGTCCGGCGACTCCCAGATGTTGGGGCTCGGGATGGCCGCCGGCCCGGTCATCGGTGAGAGCGCTTCTTTCCCTGCTTTCCCAACCGCGTTGCGGCCGTGCGCTTCTCGACCTTGGCGGCCGATGCACGTTCGGCGCTCCGCACGTCCTGAGCGGCGAGCGTCGCGGGGTGGACGAGCAGGGGAAGCAGCTTGCGGTTGCCGATCCGCCGCGCTGCCGTTACGGCGCGCAGGTGCGCCTCGCAGCGCAGGACCAGCTCCTCGTAGGCGGCCGCGCCCATCAGGTCGACGAGCTCCACCTTGCTGGAGCGGTAGACCGGTTCACGGCCGACGTGGGCCTCGGGGTTGCCGGAGCAGTACCAGTCGAGATCGTGCCCGCCGGGCCCCCAGCCGCGCCGGTCGTACTCGGTGATGGTCACCTCGAGATAGCTGGACTTGTCGGCGAGCTCGACGGTCCGGTAGCTGCGCCGGATCGGCAGCTGCCAGCACACGTCCGGTTTGAGCGACGTGGGTGGCAGCCCCTGCAGAACGGCGTGCTGATGCAGCGCACATCCCATGCCGCCCGGGAAGCCGCGACGGTTGAGGAAGATGCACGCGCCGTCAACGACTTTCGTTTTTGTGGCGCCGTCCTCGGGTTCGGTCCAGTTCTCCTTGCGCAACAAGCCTTTTCGGTAGGCGGCGTCCCTGTACTGCCACTCGTCCGGTCCGAGCTCCGCGGCCACGGCGGCGACCCGCTCGTAATCGGCGTCCTCGGTGAAGTGGGCTCCGAGGGTGCAGCAACCGTCATCGGGTCGGTCGGCGTAGATCCCCTGGCAGCCGTTGCCGTAGATGCACATCCAGCTCGACGTGAGCCAGGTCAGGTCGCAACGGAACCGCTGGCCGGCGTCGTCGGGGTCGGGGAACTCGACCCAGATGCGGGGCATGTCCAGTGCTACCTCGGCCACAGTCTCAGCGTATGCGGACACTGCCGCGCCGCTCAGCCGGGAGTCGATGTCGGACAATGGCGCCCGTGACGACGCGCATCGGGCTCTCGACCGCCTCGATGTACCCCGAGACCTGCGCGGCGACGTTCGCCATGGCCGGGCGGCTCGGCTACGACGGCGTCGAGGTCATGGTGTGGACCGACCCGGTCTCGCAGGAGCCGGGCGCGCTCCAGGCCCTGAGCGACCTCCACGGCATCCCGGTCCTCTCGGTGCACGCTCCGACTCTCCTGTTGACGCAGCGGGTCTGGGGGACCGACCCGTGGGAGAAGGTGGACCGATCGATCGACATGGCGCTCGCCCTGGACGCGCCAACCGTCGTCCTCCATCCGCCGTTCAGATGGCAGCGCGAGTATGCGGCGGGGTTCGTCGACGGACTGGCCATCCGAGAGGAAGAGACGGGCATCCAGCTGGCCGTGGAGAACATGTTTCCCTGGCGGGCGCGACAGCGCGAGATGCTCGCCTACCTGCCGCACTGGGACCCGGTCGACCAGCCGTACGACCACGTCACGCTGGACCTGTCCCACACCGCGACGGCGGGCTCCGATGCGCTGGCCATGGCCCGAGCCCTCGACGGCCGGCTGACCCACGTCCATCTCGCCGACGGCAGCGGGTCGCCGCGGGACGAGCACCTGGTCCCGGGTCGGGGGACGCAACCGTGTGGCGAGCTGCTCGAACTGTTGGCGGGCCACGACTTCACCGGTTCCATAGTCGTCGAAGTGAGCACCCGGCGGCTGGCCGGCGAGATGCGCGAGCTCGACCTGGCGGCGGCCCTGGCCTTCGCCCGGCTCCACTACGCCGTCGTGGGACAGCCGTGACCGCCACGACGCCCCCGGCTCGCCGCGGCCGCCGTCCGGCCGGGGAGGACACGCGCGCCCGGATCACCGAGGCGGCGCGGAGCGAGTTCGCCGACAAGGGGTACGAGGGCACGTCGATGCGGTCGGTGGCTCGGGTGGCGGGCGTGGACCCCGCGTTGGTGCACCACTATTTCGACGGCAAGGCCGATCTCTTCGCGCAGGCCGTCGTCATGACCCGGGTGAACCCCGCCATGCTCGTGGAGCGCGTGCTGGACGGACCTGTGGACGCGCTCGGCGAGCGACTGGTCCGGACGTTCCTCGCGGTGTGGGACGACCCCGACAACCAGGAGCGCCTCGTCGCGCTCGTCCGGGCCGTCCACACCAACGACGAGGTCGGCGCGCTGTTCCGGCAGTTCGTCGCCCGGGAGGTCGTCGGCCGGGTCACGCGGCGCACCCAGGTTTCCGACCCGGAGCTCCGGGGTGCCCTGGCCGCCGCCCAGATCGTCGGACTGGCGACGACGCGGTACGTGGTCCGCATGCCAAGAATGGTGGACGCAAGTCCCGACGAGCTGGCCCGTTGGCTTGGGCCGAGCCTGCAGCGCTACCTCGTCGATCCGTGAAGCTAACCGCCGAGCGCCGTCCCATGTCGCGTGGACGGTGCACCATCCGGAACCTCCTTACGCTGAGCTCTACGACCCCCGGCACATCCAACGTGGATCCGCGTGGGCCCATTGCGGCGGCGGCGCTTTGGGGTGGTGATGACGTCGTGGCCGTCGACGCGGGTGCCGGCCCGTGCACGTCGATCAGTCCGCGGTTCAGGTTGATGTCGCGGTGTACATCAACACTGGTTGACGTCCGCGTGCGGGCCCGGCAACTCTCTGGCGGAGGACGGCGCCGCCTCTGCGGGTGAAGTTGTCTGCGCCGCCTGTGTGGAGTTGGGTCGGCGCCGATGAGCCGCCAGGCGGCGATCAGACGATTTCGTCAGGGCCGGTGTCGGCCAGACTCGGCTCCGGCAGTTGGAGGGATGCTCTCGATGCGGCTGCGCACAGGACGACACGCTCGGCACCCGACGCGCAGCTGAATGAGGAGGTTTGGGAGCGGATCTAGGGTTCCACGCCCCATGTGCCCGGGCGGTCCCCGGACCACCGTGGAGTACTCCGAGAATGCTCTACGAAGGGATGACCCGCCATGATCCGTCGACACCGCCTCGTGTGCGCTGCTTTGGCCGCCGGTGCCGCCGCCGCACTGACCGTCGTGGCCGCTGCCCCGTCCTACGCGGACCGACCAGGCCCCAGGATGCCGGGTGACCACTCCGATCTACCGTTGACCTTCGACGCCGGCGTGGTCTGTCCCTTCCAGGTCACCATCTCCTTGGAGGTGGCGCATGATTGGTCTCGTGAAGAGTCGCCGGGGGTGCTGCGCGGCTCCGGGCGACTGGTCCTGCGGTTCACCACCGACGACACCGAGACCAGCGTCGTTCGGAACGTCTCAGGGCCCGGGTCCTTCAGCTTCGACGCCGCCGGCAACTTGACGGCCATCGACGTCAGCGGGGCCTCGCTGGGATGGCAGACAGAAGGGAGCGACCTTACCGGCACCATCGGCACCGCGCTGTATGTGTCGCACGGCCCCTTCCACTACAACGGCGACTTGCAGTTGGTGTCGTACTCCGGCACCTACGAGAGCATCTGCAATGTCCTCGAATGACGGAGTCCTCACGTCCTCACCGCCATTGATGTGCTTCCGCGTCCCGGATTATCGCCAGGCAACGATCCTTGGCCCCGCCGATCTTCTTCAGCGGTTACGTGTCATCACCGATGATTCCGGCAAACCCGCATCCGGTCGCCGGCCAACGTTCCTCGCGTGGAGTTGCTGCGAGCTGAGGGGCACGTTCGCACCGCGGTAACGGGAAAGGATGCCGCTCGGTATGCGGCCGGACGAGTGCCCAATCTGCCGAACACGACCAAGCATCAGCGGGTCGCGGATTCGCTGAGATGTCCTCGACTCCGGACCCCTTGGAATAAGAGGCCGCTGGACCGTGCCTGAGACCTAGTGGGCGGTGTGCAGCACCTACGGCTGCGCTCCAACTGGGCGGTGCAGCATCTCCGAGACCCGCCCTATCAGGGCCGGAAGGATGTGCTCGGGCATCGGTGCGAGCGGGCAACGAGGCGTTGACTGTTTCGTGTCGATCGAGGTCGTGGCCACGAGATCGAACTGGCCGCCCGCGGCGTCTCCGGGTGGCGATGCCCACTGATCACAGAGACCCAAGCCCCTCGAGACTTTGGCGCCGCGGTCGCGGGCGTAGCTGCGTCACACGGTGAAGGCGGTGTTTCATGTCCAGCTTGCCGACGTAGGCGAGCGCGCCTTGGCCTGTTCGAGCACGATCCGGCTGTTCAGGGCGTGCTGCAGTTGATCGTTGATGACGTCGCGGTCGGCGGCGGACTTTTCGTTGACGATCGCGACGCTGGCGACGTGCATGAGGGCTTGGGGGGAGTGCCGGGTCGTTGGCGTCGAGCGCGCCGGGGCGGTCCCCGAACAGGCCGAGGGCGCCGAGGACGGGTCGCGCAGTCGCATCGGTGCGGCGTGGACCAAGGCGAAGCCAAGGGTTTGCGCGGCGGGGAGAACTGCGGCCAACGCTGTACCTGATCGGCAGGGGTCGGGACCGTGACCGGGTGGCCGGTGTGGTTGCGGTCCAGGCACCGGCCTTCCTCGCGCTGCAGCTGGAACACCTCCAGGTCGTGGGTGCGTTCGGAGAAGCGGCGATGAGACCCGGTCAGGGCTCCAGA
>DATLPT010000010.1:0-2669 GCA_035535635.1 Lapillicoccus sp.
CCAGAGACCTGCACGACCCCAAGGGAGCGTGGGCGGCATACCTCGACGCTGCGGCCGTCTTCCAGCTCTGAGGGAACCGCCCCAGAGCGGTTAACGAGAGACGACGGTGGCCAACTTGTCGAACGCGCTGAGCCAGCCGCGCTCTGCGTGCACACCGAAGCCGCTTGGGTAGGGTCCGTCACTCAGCGTCATTCGCGTCCGGGGGCCAGACGCCGACGGTTCGTCGTGCAGTTCGATGCGCACGACGGTCGGTTCGGGCATGCCGGCCTCGGGCATCGGGTCCGAGCGCAGCACCAGCAGCCGGGGCGGGTCGACCTCGACGATCTCGAACCCGAGGGACGTCTCCGCCCCGTCCGGCTGCGCCATCGACAGCTCGTACCTCCCTCCTACACGCAGGTCGATCCGCACGCTGTCGCGCGGCGTCCTCAGCGGCGCCGGACTTAACCACGCCGCTACATCGTCGGGCTCGGTCCAGGCGCGGAACACGCGGTCGGGCGGCGCGTCGAACACTCGCGTGATCCGGACCTCCCGGTCGGTCTGTGTGGTGTCACTCATCGTTCTCTCCCGTCCGGCGCAGGTGCGCCTCGAGCCGGTCCATCCGGGCGTCCCAGGTACGGCGTCGGGCGAGCAGCCAGTCCAGCGCGTCGTCCAGCGGGTCGACCTGCAACCGGCTCGGCCGCCATTGCGCCTCCCGGCTGCGAACGACGAGGCCGGCCCGCTCGAGCACCTTGAGGTGCTGCGAGATCGCCGGGAGCGACACGGCGAACGGCTCGGCGAGCTCGCCGACGGACGCCTCCCCCTCCGCGAGCCGAGCCAGCATGGCCCGCCGGGTGGGATCGGCCAGCGCCGCGAAGGTCCGCGTCAGTGGGTCGTCCAGTTCGGTCAGCATGCCGCTCTCGTGATTAAGTATTTCATTAAATACTTAGATAGTCCCCTGTGCAAGCCCCTCCATGGCCCGGGTGCTCGACACGGTGTCGTACGTGTGTTCGAATGTGGTCATGCGGTGGCAGGGTCAGTCGGTGGGCGGGCAGCTGATCGGTGCGCTGCCTGGCCTGGACGCCAACGATGGCTTCGTCCGCACGGTGCGCACGCCGGAGTTCACCGGCATCACCTTCCACGAGGTGCTCGCGAAGTCCGCCCTCAACCGCATCCCAGCGGCCGCCCAGCTGCCCTTCGAGTGGACCGTCAACCCCTATCGCGGCTGCACGCACGCCTGCGTCTACTGCTTCGCCCGCAACACGCATACCTATCTCGACCTCGACGCGGGCCACGACTTCGACTCGCAGATCGTCGTCAAGACCAACGTCGCCGAGGTCCTCGGTCACGAGCTGCACCGTGCGAGCTGGAACCACGACCCGGTCGCCCTCGGCACCAACACCGACCCCTACCAGCGGGCCGAGGGCCGTTACCGTCTCATGCCCGGCATCATCGCGGCGATGGCGAGGTCGGGAACGCCGTTCTCCATACTCACCAAGGGGACGATCGCCCGGCGCGACCTGCCCCTGCTCGCGGCGGCCGCACGCGACGTTCACGTCGGCTTCGCCGTCTCGATCGCCATCGGCGACGAAGAACTGCACTCTCGCCTCGAGCCGGGGACGTCCTCGCCCCGAGCCCGGCTCGACCTGGTCCGGGCCGTCACCGACGCCGGACTCCCGTGCCATGTCATGGTCGCGCCGGTCATCCCCCACCTCAGTGACGACGACGCGGCGATCGACGCCCTCCTCGCCCGGATCGCCGCTGCCGGCGCGACGTCGGCGACGGTCCTGGCGTTGCACCTGCGACCGGGCACGCGAGAGTGGTGGTTCACCTGGCTCGAGCGCGCCGAGCCGGCGCTGGTCCCCGCCTACCGGAGTCTTTATGGGCGGGGCACCTACGCGACGTCGGCCTACCGAGACGACCTGGCTCGTCGGGTGCGCCCGTTGCTCGAGCGCCACGGGCTGGCCGCTCGGCACGCCGCGGAGCACCGACAGGTCGGGACCGTGACCACGAAGCCTGCGGTCACGGTCCCGACGCTGTTCTGACCATCAGCCGAGGTGCGGCCCGGCCATCTCCTCACGGGCGGCCAGCTCCTGGTGGCGCACCCGGAGCGTGGTGAGGACCAGCACCGCGGCGACGAGGATCATGCTCGAGGCCACGAGGAACCCGCGGGTCGATCCGTCGGTCTGGGCGACCAGCTGGGCCTGGGCCAGGGCGGCCTTGGCCTGGTCGGCAGTAATCGCGCCGGACTGGGCCTGCGCCTGGATCGGGCCTGCCAACTCGGTGATCCGGTCGGTGAACGCGGAGGTGAACACCGTGGTCAGCGCCGCCAGTCCCACCGCACCGCCGATCTGCTGGGCGGTGTTGAGGGCGGCCGAACCGGCTCCGGAGTCCTCGTCGCGTACGCCCGCGACCGCGGTCAGGGTGAGCGGCACGAAGGTCAGACCCATGCCCACGGCCAGGATGACGATCCACGGCAGGAGGTTCGTCGCATACGAGCTCTCGACCGTCAAGTGGCTGAAGCCCCACAGGCCGACCGCCGCGATGAGGGAACCCGGCCCGGAGATCCAGCGCGGGTCGACCCGGCTGGCCAGCGTCGAGGCGATACCGGCGCCGGTCACCATGGCGACCGAGAAGGGCAGGAACGCGAAGCCGGCCTGCAGCGGGCTGTACCCGAGGACCTGCTGGATGTA
>DATLPT010000011.1:0-19516 GCA_035535635.1 Lapillicoccus sp.
AAGGGGCGACCGCCGCGCGGCCCTCGGTGGAGAACCCGATCGAGGGCGCGCCGAGCGACGACGGCGTCGGAGTCCGTATGCCCGACCGCCGGGATCGCGCCCGCGGCCGCGAGCTGGTCCACCAGCTCAGCGGCGCCGAAACGTTCCGGGGCGAAGGTCATCTGGACCAGTCCGCCCTGGGCCGCGGTGAGGAGAGTGTCGACGAGCGCTGGGTCCGGGTCGACGAGCCCCGTGGGGTCCTGTGCGCCGCAGCGGGCCACCGAGAGGAACGGTCCTTCCAGGTGAATGCCGGCCAGCACGCCGGCGGCCACCAGCTCGGCGCACGCGGTGACACCCGCGACGAGGGACGGAGCCGGCGCCGACACCAGGGAGCCGACCAGCGAGGTGGTGCCGTGGCGCAGATGGTGAGTCGCTGCGGTCCGCCCGGCGTCCGGGTCGGCCCCGAACTCGCCTCCCGCGCCGCCGTGGCAGTGGATGTCCACCAGGCCCGGGAGGATCGTGCGCCCCTGAGCCCAGTCGTCGGGCAGCTCGGCCGACCGGTCGTCCAGGTCGGCGCGACGACCGACCCAGGAGATGCGGTCTCCCTCGACGAGGACGGCTCCGTCGTCGAGCACGCGTGCCGGTGTGACGACCCGGCCAGTGACCAACGTCCGGGTGCCGTCCACGCCCGCCATCATGGCGGACGTCTCCGGCGGCCGAGACTTAGGGTGGGGCGATGGACGACGATCAGGAGGTTGCACCCGCCCCCGAGGACGAGGTCGCCAGGATCTGCGCCGACCTCATCCGGTTCGAGTCGGTCAACTACGGCGACGGCTCCGGCCCCGGCGAGCGCAAGACGGCCGAATACGTCATGGAACAGCTCACCGAGGTCGGCCTCGACCCCGTCCTCGTCGAGAGCCAGCCGGGTCGGGCCTCGGTCATGGTCCGCATCGAGGGGTCAGACCCGTCGCGTCCCGGTCTCGCGGTCCACGGCCACCTCGACGTCGTCCCCGCCGACGCCGCCGACTGGCAGGTCCACCCGTTCTCCGGCGAGGAGCGCGACGGCTGCATCTGGGGTCGGGGTGCAATCGACATGATGAACATGGACGCGATGATCATCGCCAACCTGCGAGACCTCGCACGGACCGGCGAGAAGCCTTCCCGCGACATGACGTTCGCGTTCTTCGCCGACGAGGAGTCCGGTGGGCGCCTGGGCAGCCATTGGGCGGTCGACCATCATCCAGAATGGTTCGACGGCGTGACGGAGACGATATCCGAGGTGGGCGGATACAGCGTCACCGTTCCCCGTGCCGGGACCGGAAAGCCGACGCGGGCTTACCTCCTGCAGACCGCCGAGAAGGGGATTCTGTGGCTCCGCCTCCACGCGCGCGGGCGGGCCGGACACGGATCAGTCCCGAACGACGCCAACGCGGTCGTGCGGCTGGCCGAGGCGATCGGTCGGATCGCCGCATACGAGTGGCCGCGTGAGTACATCGCGTCGGTACGGGCGCTGCTCGATGGGATCGCCGAGCTCACGGGGACGGAGTATGCGCCGGACGACCCGACCCCGATCCTGGAGCACCTGGGTGGGGCGTCCGGTTTCGTCCTCGGGACGCTGTCGGACACGTCCACCTTCACCATGCTCGACGCCGGCTACAAGATGAACGTCGTTCCGCAGCATGCCTCGGCGTCGCTGGATTGCCGGTTCCTCCCGGGCCACGAGGACGATCTCATGGCCACGATCCGGGAGCTGGCCGGCGAGCACATCGACATCGAGGTGCAGATCCGCGACATCGCCCTCGACGCGCCGCTGTCCGGGGACCTCGTCACGGCGATGACCTCGTCGCTGCGGACCGAGGACCCCGACGCAACAGTGCTGCCGTACTGCCTGTCCGGCGGTACCGACAACAAGGCGCTGAGCCGGCTGGGCATTACCGGGTACGGGTTCGCGCCCCTACGTCTGCCGGACCATCTGGAATTCGCCAACATGTTCCACGGCATCGACGAGCGAGTGCCGGTGGAGTCCCTGAGTTTCGGGACCCGCGTGCTTCGGGAGTTTCTGCGCCGAGCGTAGGCTTCGGTTCGTGGTTCTGGGCGGAGCCCTGACGCACCGCCGCGACGGAGGAAGGATGACCGCGGCCGGTCGCCTCAGCCGCCTGGGTCACCCCAAATTTCTGCGGAAGGGGGTGAGTCGCGTGACCCGCATACCCTTGAGCCCGGGCGACGAGGTCGACGCAGTCGTGACGACCGTGACGCCGTTCGGCGTGTTCGTCCGCACGGAGGCTGGCGTATCTGGCCTGGTCCGGGCCGCTCGTGACGAGGTAGGCACGCGGCTGCATCTCCGGGTTGTCGAGTTCGACCCGGACGAGCGGCGGTTCAGCGCCACCGTGGCCTGAGGTGACGGCCGGCCGCCTGGCTCGAAAGGCTGGGCGGTCGGTCTCGGGCGGTACGTCCGATCTGTTACCTAAGACCTCTCTTCTCAGGCCGTTCGCTGCACTCGGATGACCCGGCGCCGCAGCCACGCGCGACGGACCCCTCCGACGTAGAGGACGGTGCGGGCGAGCTCCCAGTGGTCGTACTCGGCGTGTTCACCCAGCGAGCGGCGCATCTCGGCTCTAGAGACGGTCCGGGGGAAGGTGAGGACGCGGTACTCGTACTCCACGCCAGAGACGGCCCGGGTCTTCGGGTGTGAGGTCGGCATCGTCGCCCATTGTTGCTCACAGCCGATACGGTCGTGACATGACCGCTGACCCGCGGGCCGCGCTGACTTCTCTCGTGGCCGCCCTGGAACGTCATCTCGAGGTCGCGACATCGCGTCGCGACCCGGACGATCCCGGCGTCGTGTCGGCGGCCGAGGAGCTGACCGACGCGTTCTTCGACTATGACGAGGCGCTCTTCGACGTCACCGGCGTGACGACGCCGCTCGACGGGCCGTACGACGAGGACGACGAGGACGAGGACGTCCTCGACGACGAGGATGACGACGATCTCGAGGACCTCGACGACGAGGATGACGACGAGGATGACGACGAGGATGACGACGAGGAGGACGACGACGATGACGACGAGGAGGACGACGACGAGGACGACGACGACCTCGACGACGACCTGGACGAGGACGACCTCGATGACGACGACGAACTCGAAGGCGACGTCCTCGAGGGTGAGGTCGAGGGAGGCGCCGACACCCGGGCGGACAGCGCCGGCGCCGGTCCGGTCAGTCGCTGACCTCGTCCAGCGCGGCGACGATCTCCGGTGGTAGCTCGAGGTTCTCGCTCGCGAGGGCGGTCTGCAGCTCGACCACCGATCGACAACCGACGATTGGAGCGGTGACTCCCGGACGGTCTCGCACCCAGGCCAGTGCGACTTCGGTGGGGGTCACGTCAAGACCGCCGGCCGCGGTCGACACGGCCTCGACCACGGCCATGGACCGGGCGCCCATCCGGTCGCGCACATACCTCGAGACGTGGCGTGCCGGCGCGCGGGAGCCGCTCGAGCCACCCGAGCGGTACTTCCCGCCCAGGACGCCGCGCGCCAGGGGCGAATAGGCGAGCACGCCGAACCCGAGCGCCGCCGCCGCGGTCAGCAGCTCCTCCTCCGAGTCCCGCACGACCAGCGAATACTCGACCTCGTTGACCACCAACGGCACTCGCGCATTCTCCAGCAGTGAGAACGCCCGGGCGGTCTGCCAACCGGAGTAGTTCGAGACTCCCACGTAGCGGGCCCGACCCGACGTCACCGCATGCTCGAGCGCGCTGACCGTCTCCTCGAGCGGGGCCGTATCACTCCAGGTGTGGGCGAGCCAGAGGTCGACGTGGTCGGTGCCGAGCCGGAGCAGCGACGCGTCGAGGTGGCGCAGCAGCGCTCCGCGCGACGTGTCGACGACCCGCCGGTCCGGAGTGCGGGCGACGCCGGCCTTGGTGCAGATCGTCAGCTCGTCGCGCGGGACGACGCCGCCCAGCAGCTCGCCCACGATCTCTTCGGATCGGCCGAAGCCGTAGCTGTGCGCGGTGTCGAGCAGTGTGCCGCCTGCCCCGACGAAGGCCAGCAGCAGGTCGCGGCAGACCTCGTCGTCGAGGGGCTCCCCCCACATGGCCGTCCCGAGGCCGAGCCGCGACACGCTGAGCCCGGAGCCCCCCACCCTCCTGCGGCGCATACCGGAACGCTATCCGCTGGCACCAGGCGGGCCGCCGCGCGCCGCGCTATAGCCTTCGGCGCATGCAGCTGGGGCTCAACCTCGGGTACTGGGGGGCGGGGAACGACGCCGACAACCTCGCCACCGCGCTCGAGGCGGACCGGCTGGGGTATGCGGTGGCGTGGGTCGCCGAGGCGTACGGCTCGGATGCGCCGACCGTTCTTGCGTGGGTCGGTGCCCGCACAGAGCGGATCGACCTGGGGGCCGCGGCGATGCAGATCCCCGCGCGGTCGCCCGTGATGACGGCCATGACCGCAGCAACCATCGACACCCTGTCCGGTGGCCGGTTCCGGCTCGGCCTCGGCGTCTCGGGACCCCAGGTGAGTGAGGGCTGGCACGGCGTGCCGTTCGCGGCGCCGCTCGGCCGGACGCGTGAGTACGTCGACATCGTGCGCATGGCACTGCGCCGCGAAACCGTTGCCTACCAAGGCAAGCACTGGACCCTGCCCATCCCGGACGGCCCGGGCAAGGCGCTCAAGCTCATCGTCCACCCCGTGCGACCGCAGGTACCGATCTACCTCGCCGCCGTCGGCCCCAAGAACCTCGAGCTCGCCGGCGAGATCGCCGACGGGTGGCTAGCGATCTTCTACAGCCCCGAGCACAGTGGCGACCTGCTGGAGTCGGTGCGCATTGGGCGACGGCGGGCCGGCCAGGGAACCGAGAACGATCCGCTGGACGGGTTCGACGTGGTGCCCACCGTCCCCGTCATCATCGACGTCGACGTCGAGCGCGCCGCCCGGGCGGTCGCCGGCTACGCCGCACTCTACATCGGTGGCCTGGGCTCGCGCGAGCAGAACTTCTACAACCAGCTGGCCTGCCGCATGGGGTTCGAGGAGGACGCGGTGCGGATCCAGGACCTGTACCTCGACGGCCGGCACCGGGACGCCGCCGCGGCGGTGCCCTTCGAGTTCATCGACGCGACGTCGCTCATCGGGCCGCCCGAGCGGATCGCGGAACGCGTCGGGCGGTACGCCGACGCCGGGGTGACGACCCTGACGGTCTCAGCATTCACGCGCCGCATCGACGAGCGGCTCGACATGGTCCGGTTCATGGCCGAGCTGGTCGGCTGACGGCGGTTCTCAGGGAACACTCCGGCGCCGTCGGCTACGGTTGCCGCCCGTGTCCGACCTCACCTACCTCCAGTCCGTCATTCTTGGCGTCGTGGAGGGACTCACCGAGTTCCTGCCCGTGTCGTCGACGGCGCACCTGACCATCACCGAGAAGCTCATGGGCCTGGAGGTCGACGCACCGGAGGTCACCGCATACACGGCGATCATCCAGCTCGGTGCGATCGCGGCCACGTTCGTCTACTTTTTTCGCGACATCGTCCGCCTTGTCGCCGCCTGGGCTCGTGGTCTGATCAGTCCGGAGGCGCGCGAGCACCACGACTACTGGCTGGCCTGGGCGGTGATCGTCGGGTCGATCCCCGTTGCCGTGGTGGGGTTCGCCCTGAGGGAGCTCATCGCCGGTCCGCTGCGCAGCCTGTGGGTCGTCGCCGCAGGTCTCATCCTCTGGAGCGGGGTGATGTGGCTCGCCGAGTCACGCCACGCCAAGCTCGTGAGTGAGCAACGGGAACGGGGCGAGGGGACGGTGGGCGTCCGGGACGGGCTGGTCATCGGTCTGGTCCAGTGCTTCGCGCTGGTCCCTGGTGTGAGCCGCTCCGGGGCGACGATCTCGGCGGGGCTGTTCCGGGGCATCGACCGAGTGACCGCCACGCGCCTGTCCTTTTTCCTGGCCATTCCTGCACTCACTGCCGCAGGCCTCTACGAGGCCGTGTCCACCGACTTGTCCAACCTCGGTACGGGGCAGATGGCGGTCGGCGTCGTGGTCGCCTTCGGCGTGGCGTATGCGTCGATCGCCTGGCTGCTGCGGTTCGTCGCGACCAACACGCTCATGCCGTTCGTCTGGTACCGGGTTGCACTGGGGGCGGCCCTCGTCGTGGCTCTGACGACGGGCGTGCTGGCGGCCACCTAGAGTGACGTCGTGGCCACCGTCCTGCTCGTGCGTCATGGGCGCACGGCGGCCAACACGTCAGGCGTTCTCGCCGGCTGGACTCCGGGCATCGGGCTCGACGACCATGGTCGAGGGCAGGCCGAGGCGCTCGCCGCGCGCATCGCGGACGCGGGCATCACGGTCTGCCGCGTCGTCTCGTCGCCCTTGCAGCGGTGCCAGGAGACCGCCGCGATCGTCGTCGCGAAGGCGGCCGAGGGCATACCCATGGAGGACGACGACCGCCTCGGTGAAGCGCGGTACGGCGCCTGGACCGGCCGGAAGCTGGGGGAGCTCGCCAAGGAGGACTTGTGGCGGGTGGTCCAGGACCAGCCGTCCGCGGCGCGGTTCCCGGACGGCGACGACTACCCCGGAGAGTCGATGGCCCAGATGCAGTCGCGGGCCCTCGACGCCATCCGGACGCTCGACGCGGAGGTCGATAAGGCGCACGGGTCCGATGCGATCTGGGTCGCCGTCTCCCACGGCGACGTCATCAAGTCCATCCTGGCGGATGCAGCAGGTGCGCACCTAGACCAGTTCCAGCGGATCCAGGTCGACCCCGCCTCGGTGTCCGTGGTCCGCTACACCTCGCGGCGGCCGTTCCTGCTGCGGAGCAACGACACCGGGGGCGACCTCGGCGCGCTCCGCCCGCCCCCCAAGAAGGCCGGCGAGGGCGACGGGCCGAAGGATCCGGCTGAGGCTCAGGTGGAGTCGGGTGACGCCACGGTCGGCGGCGGTGCGGGTTAAGTTAGCGGTATGCCGGTCCACGACTTCGACCCGCCAGACCGGTTCGTCGTCGGCACCGTCGGATCGCCCGGGCAGCGGGTCTTCTTCCTCCAGGCCCTGAGCGGACGAAGGGTCGTCTCGGTGTCCTGCGAGAAGGAACAGGTGGCGATCCTGGCCGAGCGGGTGGACGACGTCTTGGACCAGTTCGCGGGAGAGGCTGCGGTCGCGGGGCCCGAAGACAACGAGCCACTGGCGACGCCGATCGAGGACGAGTTCCGGGTGGCCACGCTGTCACTGGCGTGGGACCCCAACCGGGCAGTCATCGTCATCGAGGCGTTCGACGCCGACATCCCGGATGCGGAGGAGGACTGGGGCTCGGGTGCGAGCGAGAGGGAGGAGTCGGCCGGGGTTCCCGAGGCGTTCCTCGAGTCGATGGCGTCGCGGCAGTCGGTCCGAGTCGTCCTCAGCCCCCCGCAGGCCCGCTCCTTCGTCCGTCGGGCCCGCGCGCTGGTGTCCGCCGGGCGCCCGCCGTGTCCGTTCTGCGGCGGCGCGCTCGATCCGACCGGTCATGTGTGCCCCCGGGCCAACGGCTACAAGCGCTGACCGATGGACGGCCCACGGTCGGCCGCCGAGGTCGAGGCGGTCGTCGAGGCGCTGACCGCGGGCGACCTCGAGGTCGTCGGCCAGATCACCGACTCGTCCAACATCGCGCTGCTCTGCGAGGTGCAGGGCGCGGCCGCCGCTCCGGCGGCCGACGCGACCGGAGCGCCGGTCCGCGTGATCTACAAGCCGGTTCGTGGGGAGCGGCCGCTCTGGGACTTTCCCGAGGGCACCCTCGCTGGCCGCGAGGTGGCCACGTTTGCAGTCTCCCGGGCGGCCGGCTGGGACGTGGTACCGCCGACCGTCCTGCGCGACGGGCCACTGGGGGTCGGATCGGTGCAGCTGTGGATCGGCGACCCGTTCGCGCCGCGCATGAACGGCCAGCCGGTCGACCTCTGCGCACCGCGGTCCGTTCCAGAGGGGTGGCTCTCGGTGATCGACGGCGAGGTCAGTGGGGGCCGCACGGTCTGTGTGATCCATGAGACCCGGGACGACGTCCGAGACGTCGCCGTGCTCGACGCGGTCGTCAACAACGGCGACCGGAAGGGATCCCACCTCCAGCGCGACGGCACCGGAGCGTTGTGGGGGTTCGACCACGGGGTGACGTTCAGCCCCGAGCCCAAGCTGCGCACGGTGCTGTGGGGCTGGGCCGGTGATCCGTTGCGGGAGGTCGATGTGGAGCGGTTGGAGCACCTCCACGAGCTGCTCGACGACCCGGCTTCGCCGTTGAGCGCCGACCTCGACCGCCTGCTGCCTCGCGGCGACGTCCGCGCGCTGGTGCGGCGAGTGACCGCGCTCATGCGGTCCCGGCGGCATCCGCGGCCGAGCGGCGGCTGGCCGGCCATCCCGTGGCCCGCCCTCTGACGTCCTCCTAGGGAGTCACCTCCCTGCAGGTCTGGAATGCCGGAATGTGTCGCATCACGTGCGGAGTTGGTGACGGCCCGATGAAGCCGCCGGAGGGCTCGTCTAGGCTCACGCCGTGATCTCGTGGCCCTCGCCGTTCCTGCCCGTGGTGCCGGGAACCGGCGGCCCCGTTCGCCTCCACGACACGGTCAGCGGCGAGCCCCACGAGATCGCCTCGGAGGGTCCGGTCACGATGTACGTCTGTGGCATCACGCCCTACGACGCGACTCACCTGGGGCATGCGGCGACCTACGTCACGTTCGACATCGTCGTGCGCGCGCTGCGCGACGCCGGGCGGCCGGTGATCTACGTCCAGAACGTCACGGACGTCGACGACCCGCTCCTCGAGCGAGCTCAGCGCGACGGCAAGGCGTGGGACGAGCTGGCTCGCGAGCAGACGGCCCTCTTCGCCGCGGACATGACCGCGCTCCAGGTCATCGCGCCGACCTACTTCGTGGGTGCCGTCGAGTCGATCCCGCTGATCGTCAAGGCGGTCGAGGAGCTCGAGGCGAACGGTTCCGCATACCGGCTCGACGCCCCCGAGGGCGGTCAGGACGTGTACTTCGACGCGACGGCGCAGCCGAGCTTCGGCGCGGTCTCGCACCTCGATCGTGAGCAGATGCTGGAGCTCTTCACCGAGCGCGGTGGCGACCCGAAGCGGGCGGCCAAGCGCAATGCGCTCGACCCGGTCCTGTGGCGTGCCCGTCGTGCCGGCGAACCGGCCTGGCTGGGTGGGGCCCTCGGCGACGGCCGGCCCGGCTGGCACATCGAGTGCGCGACCATCGCCCTCCAGCACCTCGGCATGCCCTTCGACATCCAGGGCGGAGGGACCGACCTGGTCTTCCCGCACCACGAGATGAGTGCCGGCCACGGAGTGTCGCTGGCCGGCGTGGCACCGTTCGCGCGGACCTTCGTCCACCAGGCGATGGTGGGGTACGACGGCGAGAAGATGAGCAAGTCCCAGGGCAACCTCGTGTTCGTCTCGGCACTGCGACGGCGAGGTGTCGACCCGATGGCGATCCGGCTGGCGCTCCTGGCCCATCACTACCGAACCCCTTGGGAGTGGTCCCAAGGGGTGCTGACCGAGGCCGAGAACCGGCTCGCCGCGTGGCGGGCCGGACTCTCGACCAATGGGGGTCCGGAGGCCGACGGCACCCTCGCCGCCGTGCGGGCGTGCCTCGCTGACGACCTCGACGCGCCAGGCGCACTGGCCGCCGTCGACGCGTGGGTCGCCCGGTCCCTCGCGGAGGGCGGCGACGTGCTCGGCGCGCCGGGACTCGTCGGGCGCACCTGCGACGCACTCCTCGGCGTACGCGTCTAGCGGTCAGTACGTCTGGCTCAGAACGGGTTCAGCGCGTCGAGGTTCCCTCGTCGCCGCGCCGGCGCAGGTAGCGCTCGAACTCTCGGGCGATGGCGTCGCCGCTGGCCTCGGGCAGGTCGGCGGTGTCGGTCGACTCCTCGAGCGACTGGACGTACCTGGCGAGCTCCTCCTCGTCCTCGGCCAGCTCGTTGACCCCGCGCTCCCAGGCACGAGCCGACTCCGGCAGATCCCCCAGCGGGATCGTGACGTTGAACAGGGACTCGAGCTTGCTGAGCAGCGCCAGGGTCGCCTTGGGTGATGGTGAGCTCCCGGCGTAGTGGGGCACCGCCGCCCAGCAGCTGAGCGACGGAACGCCGGCCCGGTGCGCTGCGTCGGACAGCACACCGACGATGCCGGTCGGCCCCTCGTACGTGCTCGACTCGAGGTCCAGCCGGTGGAGGACGTCCTCGTCGTCGGACGTGGCGGTGACGGGGATCGGCCGAGTATGCGGGACATCGGTCAGCAGCGCGCCCAGGGTGACGAAGGTCGAGACGCCGAGGCGCTCGGCGTACTCGAGCAGCTCGAGCGTGAAGGCGCGCCAGCGGGTCGACGGTTCGATGCCCTCGACGAGCACGACGTCGCGCGATTCGAACCCGGTGTCGCGAGCGACGAGAATCCGCGTCGTCGGCCAGACGATGCGCCGCTGGCCGTCCTCGCGCAGCACCTTGGGCCGGTTGACCTGGAAGTCGTAGTAGTCCTACGGATCGAGAGCGGCGATGGCCTCCGCGTCCCAGGCCGCGGAGAGGTGCTCGACGGCTGCCGAGGCGGCTTCACCGGCATCGTTCCACCCCTCGAACGCGGCGACGAGCACCGGGTCGCGCAACGGTGGCACGTCCTCGAACTCGAGCAAGACACCTCCAGCTCACCTCTCCGGTGGCGGACGCCGAACCGGAACCTCCACCCTATGCTGCCGTCTCCGGGGCGCCACCCTCCTCACTGTGGCCGCGCCTAGACTTTTCGGTCGTGACCTCGAGCGCCGCGCCCGGGACATCGGTCCGGCTGCCGGCGGCCGTCCTGTGGGACATGGACGGGACACTGATCGACAGCGAGCCGTACTGGATGGCGGAGGAGCACGCGCTCGTGGAGTCGTTCGGCGGCACATGGACGGACGCGCACGCTCACGCTCTGGTCGGAAACCCGCTGGAGGTCTCGGCGCAGTACATCATCGACCACTCGCCGGTGGAGGCCGACGTCACGGCGGTCGTAGACCGGCTCATGCACGGGGTCATGGACCGGATTCGTGGGGCGGTCCCGTGGCGACCGGGTGCCCTCGAGCTCCTCGCCGGCCTCAACGAAGCCGGCGTTCCGAGCGCGCTCGTGACGATGTCGTGGCGCCCGTTGACCGACCTCGTCGTGTCGCTGGCGCCGGACGGGCTCTTCGACGTCGTCGTCACCGGCGAGGCCGTCGGGCACGGGAAGCCCCATCCCGAGCCGTATCTCACGGCCGCCCGTCTTCTCGGCGTGGCGGCTGCGGATTGCGTGGCCATCGAGGACTCGCCGGCAGGGGTGGCGTCGGCGGTGGCCGCCGGGGTACCGACCATCGCCGTGCCGCACGTCGTCCCGGTGCCGCGGATGGCCGGTGCGGTTCAGCTTCCGTCACTGCGCGGTGTCGGGCCGGCGGACCTGCTCCTGGCCGTGTCCGCGGCCCGGCCGTTGGGGCGGTAACCGGGATCTCCGCCGGTTACTCGTCAGCGGGTTCGACGCGACCGGACTCCTGGGGATCGACGGCGAGGAGCGACGCCTGGTCCGGCAGCGGTGGCGGCGTGCCGTCCCAGGCGGGGCAGATGGCTCGGTGCTCGCACCAGTCGCAAACCCGGGAGGGTGACGGGCGCCAGTCGCCGGTCGTGGCGGCCCGTTCGATGGCCGCCCAGAGCGCCTTGACCTTCCGCTCGGTGGCGAGCAGGTCGGCCTCGTCGGGGGAGTAGCGCAGCAGCTCGCGGTTGCCGAGGTAGACCAGCTGAAGCATGGTCGGGACGACGCCGCGCATCCGCCACAGCACTAGGGCGTAGAAGCGCATCTGGAACATGGCTTTGGCCTCGACGTATTCGGACGGTGAGCGCCCGGTTTTGTAGTCGACCACGCGCAACGCTCCGTTGGGGGCGACGTCGAGGCGGTCCACATATCCCCGGAGCGTCAGCCCGCCCACGTCGGCCTCGACGTAGAGCTCACGCTCTGCCGGCTCGAGCCGGGTCGGGTCCTCGAGCGTGAACCACGTGTCGACGAGGGCGGCGGCGTCGGCGAACCAGGACGCGCGGTCCGGAGCGTCGAGGCCGTCGTCGGAGATCAGCGTGGCCAGCTCCGGCTCCTGCTCGACGAGGCGCTGCCACTCGGGAGCCAGTAGCTCGACCGCGCGTTCCGGCGTCCGGTCCGCGGCGGGCAAGTCGAACAGGCGCTCGAGGACGGCGTGCACAAGGGTGCCGCGCGCGGCGGCGTGGCTGGGCGGGGTCGGCAGCCGGTCGATGACTCGGAACCGATAGAGCAGCGGGCACACCATGAAGTCGGCCGCGCGGCTCGGTGACAGCGCGGCCGTGCGCTGGGGCAGCGGCTCGCGGCGGCGCGGTGGCGCGGTGTGGACGATGGTGCTCATGTGGGGGACTGTAGAACGTATGTGCGACTGGCTCGGGAAGGCGCGCCCGGCGACCCGGCGGACGACGACGACAACCCGTCGGTATGCGTCGCGCCAGCTCACCTGTCGATTCTCGCCGTCGGGCCGGACAGCCGCCGCGCCGGTCCACAACCGTGGTCGGCCCGATGCCGCTGGGCTTGACCGTCAGTCGAGCCGAGCGGGACCCGAGCCACTCGATGGCGAGCCAGGCCGGACGGCGACCCGGTGGGAGCGGAAGACTCCGCTCAGTCCTCCGGCTGGTACCCCAGGTTCGGACCCAACCACCGCTCCGCCTCGGCGAGGGACCATCCCTTGCGAGACGCGTACTCCTCGACCTGATCCTGGCCGAGCCGCCCGACGACGAAGTACTGCGACGACGGGTGCGAGAAGTACCAACCGCTCACGGCCGCGCCGGGCCACATCGCCATCGACTCGGTCAGGCGGATCCCGACCCGTCGCTCCACGTCCAGCAGCGACCACAGAGTCTGCTTCTCGGTGTGGTCGGGGCAGGCCGGGTAGCCCGGTGCCGGCCGGATGCCCACGAACTTCTCCGCGAGGATGTCCTGGGCCGAGAGGTGCTCGTCCGGTGCGTAGCCCCAGACGTCTCGACGGACCCGTTCATGCAGCCGCTCGGCGAACGCTTCGGCCAGCCGGTCGGCCAGCGACTCGAGGAGGATCGCGCTGTAGTCGTCGACGTTGGCCTTGAACTCGGTCACCTTCTCCGGGACGCCGAGCCCGGCCGTGACCGCGAACGCGCCCACATGGTCGCGCAGCCCCGTCTCCTTGGGGGCCACGAAGTCCGAGAGCGCCCGGTTCGGCACGCTGTCGCGGTGCTGGCCCTGCTGGCGCAACGTATGCAGCGTCGCCAGCAGCGCCGAGCGCGTCTCGTCGGTGTAGACCTCGATGTCGTCGCCCACGGAGTTGGCGGGGAAGAGGCCCAGCACGCCGTCGGCCTTCAGCCACTTCTCGTCGGCCATCCGGTCGAGCATCCGCTGGGCGTCCTCATACAGCCGCGACGCCGCCTCGCCCGTCGCGGGGTTGTTGAGGATGTCGGGGAAGCGGCCCTTCATCTCCCACGCGTTGAAGAAGGGGCCCCAGTCGATGTAGTCGCGCAGCTCGGCCAACGGGTAGTCGTGCCACGTGCGCACGAACTGCGTGATCTCGTGCCGCGGCACGCCCGTCTGCCGTTGCAGCAGCTCCTTCTCCTGCTGGGCGATGACGTGTGGGATCGGCGGCCGGTATGCGGACCAGTCCACCGGGGTGGCGTTGGCCCGTGCGGTCTCCAGGGACACCAGTGGCCGCTCGGAGCCCTTCGCCGCGTGCCGCGCGCGAAGTGCGTCGTAGTCGGTCTTGACGGTCTCCAGGAGCCGTGGCCGCAACTCTTCAGACAGCAGCTGCGACACGACGGGAACCGACCGCGACGCGTCCTTCACCCAGACCACGGGGCCGTGGTACCGCTCGTCGATCTTGACGGCCGTGTGCGCCCGTGACGTCGTCGCACCCCCGACGAGCAGCGGGATCTCGAAGCCCTGCCGCTCCATCTCGGAGGCCATCGTGACCATCTCGTCGAGCGACGGCGTAATCAGCCCGGAGAGGCCGATCACGTCTGCCTGCTCGGTTTTCGCCGTGTCGAGGATCTTCTGCGGCGGCACCATGACTCCGAGGTCGACGACGTCGTAGTTGTTGCACTGGAGCACGACGCCGACGATGTTCTTGCCGATGTCGTGCACGTCCCCCTTGACGGTGGCCATGACGATCTTGCCTTTGGCCCGGGATGTCTGCGGACCCCCGTTCCGCTGCTCTTGCTCCTTCTCCGCCTCGATGAAGGGGACGAGGTAGGCGACCGCCTTCTTCATCACCCGGGCGCTCTTGACGACCTGTGGGAGGAACATCTTCCCCGAACCGAAGAGGTCGCCGACAACGTTCATGCCATCCATCAGCGGACCCTCGATGACCTCGATGGTCCGGCCGCCCCGCGCGACGATCGCCTGGCGTAGCTCCTCGGCGTCAGTCTCCGCATACTCGTCGATGCCCTTGACCAGCGCGTGGGTGATGCGTTCGGCGATCGGGAGCGACCGCCACTCCTGACCGGCGTTCGGGTCGGCCTCCTCCGCAGCGGTGTTGAACCGCTCCGCGATCTCGAGCAGCCGCTCCGTGGAGTCGTTGCGGCGGTTGAGGATCACGTCCTCGATGCGCTCGCGCAGCTCCGGGTCGACCTGGTCGTAGACCACCAGCGCGCCGGCGTTGACGATGCCCATGTCCATGCCGGCCTGGATGGCGTGGTAGAGGAACACCGCGTGGATCGCCTCGCGGACGGCGTTGTTGCCGCGGAACGAGAAGCTGACGTTGGAGACGCCGCCGGACACCAGCGCATGCGGCAGGTTCGCCTTGATCCAGCGGGTGGCCTCGATGAAGTCGGTCCCGTATGCGGCGTGCTCCTCGATCCCGGTCGCAACCGCGAAGATGTTGGGGTCGATGATGACGTCCTCGGCGGGGAATCCGACGTCGTCCACGAGGATGTCGTACGCCCGGCGCGAGATCCCTTGCCGGCGAACGAGGTTGTCCGCCTGGCCCTCCTCGTCGAAGGCCATCACCACGACCGCTGCGCCGTACTTGCGGCACAGCTTCGCATGCTCGACGAAGGACTCGACTCCCTCCTTCATCGAGATCGAGTTGACGATCGGCTTGCCCTGCACGCACTTGAGGCCTGCCTCGATGACCTCCCACTTGCTGGAGTCGATCATGAGCGGGACCCGCGAGATGTCGGGTTCGCTGGCGACCAGCTTGACGAAGCGGTCCATCGCCTCGACGCCGTCGATCATGCCCTCGTCCATGTTGATGTCGATGACCTGCGCGCCGGCCTCGACCTGCTGACGGGCGACGTTGAGCGCGGTGGGGTAGTCCCCCTCCTTGATGAGGCGCCGGAACCGAGCGCTACCAGTGATGTTCGTGCGCTCGCCGACGTTGACGAACAGCGACTCCTCGGTCACGTTGAGCGGTTCGAGGCCCGAGAGGCGTAGGGCCGGGGTGGCCTCGGCCGGAACATGCGGGGTCTTGCCGTCGACGGCCTTGCTGAACATCGCGATGTGGTCGGGCGTGGTCCCGCAGCAGCCGCCGACGAGGTTCACCAGGCCGCTGCTCGCGAACTCCTCGATGATCGACGCCATCTGCTCCGGCGTCTCGTCGTACTCCCCGAAAGCGTTGGGCAGCCCCGCGTTCGGGTAGCACGACACGAAAGAGTCGGCGATCCGAGCCATCTCAGCGAGGTACGGGCGGATCTCGTCGGCGCCCAGCGCGCAGTTGAGGCCGACGGCTAGCGGTCGGGCGTGCCGGATCGAGTTGTAGAACGCCTCGGTGACCTGGCCCGAGAGCGTCCGGCCGGAGGCGTCGGTGATGGTGCCCGACACGATGACCGGCCACCGACGCGCATACTCCTCGAACAGCGTCTCGCAGGCGAAGATCGCCGCCTTCGCGTTGAGGGTGTCGAAGATCGTCTCGATGATCAGCAGGTCGGCGCCCCCGTCGACGAGGCCCTGAGCCTGCTCGAGGTAGGCGGCGACGAGGTCGTCGTAGGTGACGTTGCGCTGGCCCGGGTCGTCGACGTCGGGGGAGATCGACGCGGTGCGGTTGGTCGGCCCGAGCGCCCCGGCGACGAAGCGCGGCCGGTCGGGGGTGCGCTCGGTCATCGCGTCGCACTCGGCGCGGGCCAGCCGGGCGGCGGCGAGGTTCATCTCGTACGCGAGGTCGCTCATGTCATAGTCGCGCAGGCTGATCGCGTTGGCACTGAACGTGTTGGTCTCGACAAGGTCGGCGCCGGCGGCGAGGTACTCACGGTGGATGGCGGCGATGACGTCGGGCGCCGTGAGGACGAGCAGGTCGTTGTTGCCGCGCAGGTCGCCCGGCCAGTCGGCGAACCGCTCACCGCGGAACTCCTGCTCGGACAGCTCGTGCCGCTGGATCATCGTGCCCATCGCGCCGTCGAGGACGAGGATCCGTTCGGCGAGGAGCACGCGCAGCTCCGCCGAGGCGTCAGGGCGCAGGTTCGGTTCGGTCACAATGGCCTTCATGGGTCGGTCGGCGACCCCCCAGTATGAGGGGCGACGCACAGCCGGCGCACGGAAGTATCACGATGCGATGACGTAGTGTCGTCGCATGACCGCCGGGCCCGGCACCACGGCGCCCTACGGCTGGCGCCTCGGGGCGATCCACGGGATCCCGGTCTATCTCGGCCGGTCCTGGCCGGTCATCGCGATCATCGTCGTCCTGACCTTCGGTCCTACCGTGTCGACGCCGGCTGGGGACGGCGGCGGAGCCTTCGGGTATGCGGTCGCCGTCGCCTACGCGGTGCTGCTGCTCATCTCGGTCCTGGCTCACGAGGCCGGTCACGCGTTGGTGGCCCGTCGGTTCGGTTTTCGGGTGGATCGGGTGGTCGCCGACCTCTGGGGTGGGCACACCGTCTACGACAGCTCGACGTCACGGCCGGCGACCAGTGCGGCCATCTCAGTGTCCGGGCCGATCGCCAACCTCGCCCTGGCGGCGCTGGGGTATGCGGCGCAGGCCCTGGCCCCGAATGGGGTCGTGGGCTTGTTGCTGGGGGCCCTGTGGCTGACCAACGCGTTTGTGGGGGTGTTCAACCTGCTTCCGGGGTTGCCGCTCGACGGCGGGTACCTCGTCCACGCGCTGGTGTGGAAAGTGACCGGCGACCGGAACCGCGCGCTCATCGTCGCCGGGTGGCTCGGCCGGATCGTCACTGTGGCCGTCGTCCTCTGGTTCGTCGGCCGGCCCTTGCTCCTCGGGCACCAGCCGTCGCTGTTCACGATCATCTGGTGCGGTCTCATTGGCGCTTTCCTCTGGGTAGGGGCGTCGAACGCCATCCGTGCTGGGCAGTCGCGGCGGGTGATTGAGCGAGTATCACTGGCGCAGGTGCTGAGGCCGGTGGTCGTCGTCGGAGTCACCGAGCCGGTCTCGTCGGCCCTGGCGGGGGTGGACGGTGCCGCGTCGGGCGGCCGATTCGGCTCGGTGTCGTCCGGTTCGGCCGGAGGTGCGGTCGGGCCGGTGACGCCGGTGGTGGTGGTCGTGGGGCGCTCCGGCGAGGCTCTGGGAATCGCGGATCTCGATGCGGCGCGAGCGATCGACCCGTCGCGGCGGGCGCAGGTTCCCGTCGAGGCTGTGGTTGGCCGTCAGCCCGACGGGTGGGTCGTGGTCGTCGACTCCCGGGACGGTGACGTGTCGGGGCTGGTCAGCGCGGTGGCCGCTGGTGGGCCGTCGGCGCCACCGACGTTGCTCGCAGTGACCACGGCCGGCGAAGTCCTCGGGACGGTGACCCTGGCGGACCTGTCGGCCGCGTTCTCGCGCTGATCCGAAGGCGGCGGCCGCTCGAGCGCGGGCAGGTCTCGAGTCGGTGCTGTCCACATGCCATGGCCACGTCGTCCCATGATCCACAGCCCGAGAAAGGGGTCTAGAGACGCGCCCGCGGGCGCGGTTGGCTCGGGACAGCCGGCAGCGGATGGCGGCACAGACGCGAGGGGAGCGGGCGATGGCGGTTCGGCGGAGCGACGTGGTCGAGACGGACGCGGACGACGCGACCACCGTGCCGGCAGTGAACGAGGTGCGCTTGGTGGGTCGGTTGAGCCGGTCGCCGGAGAGCCGCCAACTGCCCAGCGGCGACGAGGTGATCCAGCTGCGGCTCGTCGTCCGCCGGGCGCCTGAGCGTGCCCGGTCCAAGTCGGCTGCCGCCACGAGCGAGACCGGGCGAGCCGCTCGCGCGGGGGTGGACGTCATCGACGTGTCCTGCTGGTCGGCAACAACCCGCCGGAGTGCGCTGCGGCTGGCGGAGGGAGACACGCTGGAGGTGGAGGGGGAGCTGCGACGCCGGTTCTACCGGGTCGGCCCGGCGGTGCAGAGCCGGTATGACGTCGTCGCGGGCTCTGTCCGCCGGGTGAAGGCCTGACGTCGCTCTGATGTCGCCTCGGGTGAGGCGAACCGACGGGCTCCGCTGAGGTCCCTGTGAGGCGGTGAGCTCCGGCGGCCCGGTTCGGCACCGCGACCGTAGACTCACCGGTCGTGGCCGAGGCAGGTGACGCGACCCGGACGCCTAGGCGGCCCGAGGAGCCGAGCGGGGTGGACGGGGAACCGCGGCCCGACGCCGTGCCGTCGCCGGACTGGGCGCCGTCGGTCTCCGTAGACGCCCCCGCCGGCGACATCAGGCCGAGCCGCCACCGCCGCGCCCACGCTCGCCGTGGGCCGTTCGAGATAGGCGACCGGGTCCAGCTCACCGATCCGAAGGGCCGCCTCCACACCATCACCCTCGAGCCCGGTCGTGAGTTCCACACGCACGCAGGCCGACTCGCCCACGACGACCTCATCGGAACCCCAGACGGCTCAGTCGTGACGAACTCCTCGGGCACCGAGTACCTCGCCCTGCGCCCGCTGTTGGCGGACTACGTCATGTCGATGCCGCGCGGCGCCGCGGTGGTCTATCCCAAGGACTCGGCCCAGATCGTCGCGATGGCCGACATCTTCCCGGGCGCTCGCGTGGTCGAGGCCGGGGTCGGATCCGGGGCGCTGAGCATGTCGCTGCTGAGGGCCATCGGTGACGACGGCGAGCTCGTCTCGTTCGAGCGGCGCGACGACTTCGCCGACATCGCCCGCGGCAACGCCCGCGCCTTCTTCGGTCGCGATCATCCGGCGTGGCGGGTCGTGGTCGGCGACCTCGTCGACGCGCTGCCGCGTGAGGTCGAACCCGGGACCATCGACCGCGTCGTCCTCGACATGCTGGCGCCGTGGGAGTGCATCGACGCCGTGGCCCACGCGATGCTGCCGGGCGGCGTCCTCATCTGCTACGTCGCGACGACCACTCAGCTGTCGCGCGTCGCCGAGTCCGTGCGGAACCACGGAGGGTTCACCGAGCCGAGCGCCTGGGAGTCCCTCGTGCGTGGCTGGCATCTGGAGGGCCTTGCCGTCCGACCCCAGCACCGGATGCACGGGCATACCGGCTTCCTCATCACCACCCGGCGCCTTGCGCCAGGGGTCGCTCCACCGGAGCGCACCCGCCGCCCGGCGAAGGGCTCCACCGAGGCCGCAGCCGGCATTCCGGCCGAGGAGGAGTGGGACTCCGCCGACCTCGGCGAGCGTCCAATATCTGAGAAGAAGGTCCGGC
>DATLPT010000012.1:0-11063 GCA_035535635.1 Lapillicoccus sp.
GCCGAGCTGTCCCTCGCGATGCGGACACCGGTCGCGCCTTCGGGCGCGATGGGGTTCTGACAGCCAACTCCAAGGACCGGCGCACTGACGGCCGGTACCATCCCCACGTGCCGGCGTTGGGTCGCGCCTCAACCTCGCCGCCGCAGGAGGTCCGGTTCTGCCGGTCCGCCGACGGCGTGCGGATCGCGTATGCCGTGCACGGCTCCGGCCCGCCGCTCCTCATCTCCACGTGCTGGCTCAGTCACCTCCAGTTCGACTGGGACAGCCCGGTGTGGCGTCACTTCCTCGCCGACATCGGGCGATTCGCGACGGTCATCCGGTTCGACGAGCGCGGCTACGGCCTGTCGGACTGGGACGTCACCGACTTCTCCCTCGAGATGCGCCTCGCCGACCTCGAAGCGGTCGCCGACGACGCCGGCTACCCGCGCTTCGCCCTCATGGCCATGGCGCAGGGCGGCCCGGTCGGCATCCGGTATGCGACGGCGCACCCCGACCGGGTGACTCGCCTGCTCTTCTACAACAGCTACGCCGACGCCGCGCGGGGCATCACCCCCGAGGAGATCGAGATCGAGGACACCCTCGACCAGATGATCAAGGTCGGCTGGGCGCGTCCCGACTCGACGTTCCGCCGAGTCTTCACCTCGCTGTTGATCCCCCAGGCGACTGAGGAGCAGAAGGGCTGGCTCGATGAGCTCATGCGGGTCTCGGCCTCTGCCACGACCGCCTACGCGTCGCGCCAGCAGCGACGACACCACGGCGCCATCGAATGCCTTCCGTCGCTCGACGTCCCGACGCTCGTCCTCCATGCCACGGGGGAGCAGATCAACGGTTTCGACGAGGGCCGGTTCCTCGCCACGTCGATCGACGGCGCCCGGCTGGTACCTCTCGACAGCGAGAACCACATCGTCCTCGAGGACGAGCCGGCGTGGCCGGTCTTCGTCCGCGAGGTCGAGGCGTTCCTGGCGCTCGACCGGGAGCTCGCAACCGCGCCCCCGGCCACCACGTCCGCCCTCGACCTCTCTCCGCGTGAACGGGAGGTTCTCAGCCTCGCCGCCCAGGGCCTGGACAACGACGACATCGCAGGCGAGCTGCACCTCAGCGTCCGCACCGTCGAACGGCACCTGCAGAACGTCTACGTCAAGCTCGACGTCCAGGGAAGGTCGGCGCGCGCGGCGGCGGTCGCCCGGTTGCTGACGTCGGCCTAGACGCGTCGGCGACTACGCGCATACCGCCGCTTCGACCCGGCCCGTCCGCGAGCGGATTGCGCGTGCGCACCGATGCCGACGCATACCCGTCGTTCCTAACGTCATCGGCATGACCACTACACCCCTTGTCCTCGACCCCATCAAGACGAAGCACCGCGCCATGTGGGCGCTGGGCAACTACGACGCCGTGGCGACCGAGGTCGTGGCCGACGTCGGCGCCCGGCTCGTCGACGCCGCCCGGAGCGGGCCGGGCCAACACGTCCTCGACGTCGCTGCCGGCTCGGGGAGCGCCAGCCTGCCGGCGGCTCGGTCCGGCGCTCATGTCGTCGCCACCGACCTCACTCCGGAGCTGCTCGAAACCGGCCGCCAGCGCGCCACCGCGCAAGGCCTCGACATCGAGTGGGCGGAGGCTGACGCCGAGCACCTGCCGTATCCCGACGAGTCGTTCGACACCGTCCTCTCCGCCATCGGCGTGATGTTCGCGCCGTTCCACCAGCCGGTCGCGGACGAGCTCACGCGGGTAACCAAGCGCGGCGGCACCATCGCCCTCGCGAACTGGACTCCGGAGGGCTTCATCGGGCAGATGTTCGCCGCGATGAAGCCGTATGCCGCGCCCCCGCCGCCCGGGGCCTCCCCCGGACCGCTGTGGGGCACGGAGGCGCACGTCGGGGAGCTGCTCGGAGACCGGGTCTCCTCGCTGACCGCTACGCGGGAGATCTGCGAGGTCGACCGGTTCGCCACGGGCGCGGAGTTCCGCGACTTCTTCAAGACCTACTACGGGCCCACCATCGCCGCATACCGGAACATCGCCGACGACCCCACGAAGGTCGCAGAGCTGGACGAGACCCTCGCCGACCTCGGCGACCGGTACCTCGATGGCGGCCACATGCCGTGGGAGTACCTGGTCGTCGTCGCCACCAAGGCCTGACCGCGCGACGGCTCCCCCACCCGCCCTTGTGCCCGTATCGGGCGCTTGGCAGGGTGGGGGAGTGAGCAAAGGCGCTGCGAAAACCGAGTCATCCCCTGCGCCCCAGCCCCGGACCCCCGAGGACATTCGCAACGTCGTCCTCGTCGGTCCGGGCGGAGCCGGCAAGTCCACACTGTTCGACCATCTCGTCGCGGCCCGAGTGCCCGGGCGACGTCCCCACGAAGGTGAACGGGACCGCTCGGTCGGGCTGGCCGTCGCCTCCTTCGAGAGCAACGGTCTGACGATCAACCTCGTCGACGCCCCCGGGTTCCCCGACTTCGTCGGCGAGCTCCGCGCGGGCCTCCGCGCCGCGGACGCGGCGATCTTCGTCATCTCGGCCGCCGACGACATCGACGGCGCGACCGCGCTGCTCTGGCAAGAGCTCGCCGCGGTCGGTGTGCCGCGGGCCGTCGCCGTCAGCAAGCTCGACATGCCGAGGTCCGACTACGACGACACCATTGCCCGGTGCCAGCGCGCGTTCGGCGACGCGCAGGCGCTCTACCTCCCGGTCCACGACGCCGACAAGGCCGTGGTCGGGTCGATGGGGCTGCTCAGCCAGCGGGTGTACGACTCGTCGAGCGGCTCCCGCGTCGAGCGCGACCCCTCCGGTGACGAGGCCGCTGCCATCGAGGAGCGGCGCGGTCCGCTCATCGAGGCAATCATCGAGGAGTCCGAGGACGACACCCTCCTGGACCGGTACCTCGAGGGCGAGGACATCTCCACCGAGACGGTCATCGAGGACCTCAAGACCGCCGTCGCCAAGGCGACGTTCTTCCCACTGGTCCCGATCTCGCCGGCCACCGGAGTCGGCCTGGAAGAGGTGCTCGAGGTCATCGAGCAGTGCTTCCCGTCACCGGCGACCCGGCCGGCGCCGACCGCATACAGTCCCGTCGGCGCCACCCTCCCGCCGCTTAGCTGCGACCCAGACGGCCCCCTGGTGGCCGAGGTCATCCGGACCACCAGCGACCCCTACGTCGGGCGCCTCTCACTGGTCCGGGTGTTCTCCGGCACGCTGCGCGCCGACGAGGTGGTCCACGTCTCCGGGCACCTTGGCGAGTTCGTCGAGCGAAGGGGCGGCATCCCGGTTGAGGGCCACACCGACCACGACCACGACGAGCGGGTCGGGCCGCTCAGCTCGCCGCTCGACGACGCGGCACGGCCGACCAACCGCGGCATCGCGGGCGACGTCGTGCTCGTCAGCAAGCTGTCGCACGCGGAGACCTCGGACACCCTGTCGGCCAAGGACCGGCCGGCGCTCATCGAGCCGTGGGTGCTGCCAGAACCGTTGCTGCCCATCGCGATCCACGCGTCGAACAAGCGCGACGAGGACAAGCTCGCCGGCGCACTCCAGCGGCTCGTCGCTGAGGACGTGACGATGCGGATGGAGCACAACCCGGAGACGCACCAGGTGGTGCTCTGGACGATGGGCCAGGCCCATGTCGAGGAGATCCTCGGGCGTTTGAGTGACCGGTACGGCGTCGAGGTGGCAGCCGAACCGTTCCGGACGGCGCTGCGCGAGACCTTTGTGCGGAAGTGCACGGTGCAGGGACGGCACGTCAAGCAGAGCGGTGGGCACGGCCAGTATGCGGTCTGCCAGATCGTGATCGAACCCCTCGACCGGGGCTCCGGGATCGAGTTCGTCGACAAGGTGGTCGGCGGGGCGGTGCCGCGCCAGTACATCCCCTCGGTGGAGAAGGGTGCGCGGGCGCAGCTGGAGAAGGGCGTCCTGTCGGGGTATCCCGTCGTAGACGTGCGGATCACGCTCTTCGACGGCAAGGCGCACTCGGTGGACTCGTCGGACATGGCCTTCCAGACCGCGGCGGCGATCGCGCTCAAGGAGGCGGCGAACGAGGCGACGGTGTCGCTGCTGGAGCCGATCGACAAGGTCGACATCACCGTGGACGACGACTACGTGGGTTCGGTGATGTCCGACCTGCGCGGCCGGCGGGGTGCGGTGCTCGGGACCGAGCCGGCCGACGTGTCGGGGCGCACCGTGGTCCACGCCGAGGTGCCCCAGGTGGAGCTGTCCCGGTACCCCATCGACCTCCGGTCGGTGTCGCACGGGACCGGGTTGTTCACGCGGTCGCTGCTGCGGTACGACTACATGCCCGCGGAGCTGGCCAAGCAGCAGAAGGTCAACGCCTAGACCCTCTCGTCGGAGGGTTGTGGCCCCGATCAGGGCCACGATCCTTCGACGTCGTCAGGCCCGTAGCACGCACGTTCGCCGTCGGCAGGCTCGGGGTGCGTCGGTCCAGCCTCGGGACGCAAACACTCCCCCAAGCTCCACGCTCAGCTCGCAGGGTGTCACGGCGACGTCAGGCCAAAAGGCCCGGGCGGTGAGCCACCCCTTAGTGGCGCTCCGTCGGTCGCGGACCCCGTCGCTGACCCGCGCGGGCCCGTCGTGGCCGAGCCGACCGTCCAGCTCGACCAGGACGCCGACCTCGTCGTATGCCACGTCGTGCCGTCGCAACCCGCCGGCGACGGTCACTGCCTGCCGGCGCCCAGGGGGGAGCCCGTGAGCGCGCTCGACATCCCGCACAAAGCGGACCTCCATCACGCTCTCCGCGCCGGCGGCCACGTCACCGAGAACGTCCGTGAGCAGGCGACGCTGAGGGTGTCGCGACCTCCTTGCGAGCAGCGCGAGCAACGACTCCTCGGTCACGAGACCGCGGTAGAAGGCGCGCCCGAGATTCGCCAACGTGTCTCCGCTCGTCCCGTCCTCGGCCAGGTCGAGGAGGGTGTCACCCGCCGTGACCCGCCAGGGCCAGTGCAGATCGTCGACGAAGGTGTCCGCGTCCACACGTCGGTAGGCCTTCACGCCCTTCGGTGCCACGACTCGGCGCCGTTCGTCGACGATCAGCTCGATGATCTGTGGGGCCTCGGTCAAGAGGCCGTGGACGAAGCCCGCCGTCCGATGGGACCACGCCGATCCAGGCACGGCCATCAGCCCGGCCAAGGCCTCGGTATGCCAGTCGTCCTTGCCCGGCAAGGTTTGGTAAACACCCGGATGCACGCGGACCCACAGGCCACGCTCCAGCTTCCAGCGGACCGACTTCGACGACATGCCGGCCCCGAGACACTGGCGACGCGTCAGCAGACCTCGCTGCTCCGCGCTGGTCAGGCGAAGCTCCTCCGCGTTACGGGGCGGGTTCGGAGAGCCGAGGACCCGGTAGTCCGGTTCGCGAGCGGTCGGCCGACGCATACGTCACAGTCGCGGAGACGGACGGTCCTGCCGGCTCGGTATCCACAGCTCGTGGTCCCACGGTCACAATGTCGGAGGGTTGTGGCCCCTATCAAGGCCACGATCCTCCGATGTCACGGTGACGCCGACCGCGACTGCCGCGACTGCCGCCAGCGCTTCGGGCGGGAGGTCGGGAGGAAGGCGCCGACCTCCGTCGCCACCGCGGTCGGACGGTCGAGCAGCTGGGTGTGGGCGCGTTCGGCGCCGCCCTCATGCCGAAGTCGCCGTTCTGGGTCCTCCTCGGGCTCTCCGGTCTCAGCCTGTGGCGGCGGCGCGTCGCGGGGTAGCCGCCGCATACCGGCGCGCCTGGACCCGTAGCGCGTCAACGAGCTCCGGCGGCTCGCTGACGTGGAAGTCGAGGCCGAGCATGCCGATCCAGACGGCGACGACCTCCACGCTGTCGCCGCCGGTGACGAGGACACAATGCCCCTCGTCGACCGCCTCCACCACACCGACCGTCGGGTTGATCCGGCTGAGCACCTCGTCCGCCGATCCGTCGACGAGGATGCGGGCGTGCACCGCCCACCCGGCGAACGCCACCTCGCGCAGCACGAACGACGTGTAGTCCTTCTCAGGAAACGCCACCGGCGAGAACCGCCGTCCCCCAGGCGTTTTCAGCGTCACCCAGTCGACGCGATAAGGCGCCCAGGAGTCGGTATGCGCCTCGCGGGCAACGAGGTACCAGCGCCGTTGCCACGACACCAGCCGGTAGGGCTCAACCTGCCGCCGATCGGCCGGGTCGCTGCCGCGGTAGTCGAAGCGCACCTCGACGTGGTCCCGGATCGCCGCGGCCAGCGCCGTAAGGAGCGCCGCATCCACCACGGGATCCTCGACGTTCGACCCGGTGTTCTCCGGCCCCCTGATCACCGCCTGGTGCATCGCCGAGACCTGCCGCTGCAGGTGGTGCGGCAGCACCGAGTCGAGCTTGGCCAGCGCGCGGGCGCTGGTCTCCTCGATCCCCGTGATGCCGGTCGCCGCGCGCAGGCCCACCGCCACGGCCACGGCCTCCTCCTCGTCGAGGAGCAGTGGTGGCAGCGAGGCACCGACGCCGAGCCGGTAACGGCCGTGCGGCCCCCGGACGGCGTCGACGGGGTAGCCGAGCAGCCGGAGCCGGTCGACGTCCTTGCGGACCGTGCGGTCGGTGACGCCCAGCCGCTCGGCCAGCTCCGGACCGGTCCAGTCCCGCCGCGACTGCATGAGCCCGAGCAAGGCGAGCAGTCGCGCGGAGCTCTCGAGCACGGTCGGAAACTCCTTCGTTTAACAGGAACGAAGCGTTCCTGAACCGTTCCTAGCGTAGCGGTCATGACGAACACCGACACCACCCGGATCCGGCCCTTCACCGTCGACATCCCGCAGGACGCCATCGACGACCTGCAGGCTCGCCTGGCCAACACCCGCTACCCCGTCGAGGCGCCCGGGGACGCCTGGACCTACGGCACGCCGGTCTCCTACCTCCGCGACATGGTCGAGCGCTGGAAGCGGTACGACTGGCGGGCGCAGGAGGCGCGGATAAACGCATACCCGAACTTCGTCACTGACGTGGACGGCCAGACGATTCACTTCGTCCACGTCCGGTCGGCCGAGCAGCACGCGACGCCGCTGCTGTTGCTGCACACCTACCCCGGCTCGTTCGCCGAGTTCCTCGACATGATCGGCCCGCTCACCGACCCGGTTGCCCACGGCGGCCGCGCCGAAGACGCGTTCCATGTCGTGGTCCCGTCGATGCCGGGCTTCGGCTTCAGCACGCCGCTCGCACCCGCCCCGGGCGGAGGCGACTGGACCATGGCCGCGGTTGCCCGCGCATACGACACGCTCATGCGCCGGCTCGGGTACGAGTCCTACGGGACCCACGGCAGCGACGGCGGGGCGATGGTCTCGCGCGAGCTGGCGGTGCTGAACCCGCCTGGGTTCCTGGGGGCGCACGTGCTTCAGCTGTTCTCGTTCCCGTCGGGCGCGCCGGGCGAGATGGACTCGTTCGGGCCCAAGGAGTATGCGGCGCTGGAGTTCCTCGGCTGGTTCCAGTCGGTGGGCGGGTACAACACGATGAACGGCACCCGCCCGCAGACGATCGCCGCGGCGCTGTCCGACTCGCCGGTGGGGCAGCTGGCGTACAACGAGCTGTTCGAGAACTTCGGCAACGGGACCAGCCTGGTCTCGGCCGAGCAGGTGCTGACCCAGGTGTCGCTGTACTGGCTGACCAACACGTCGGCCAACGCCGTGCGGTACCACTACACCGAAGGACACTCCGGCGCGGAGCCGCAGGTGAGCCACGGCCGGACCGGCGTGGCGGTCTTCAAGGACGACTTCCAGACCATCCGGCCGCTGGCCGGGCGCGACAACGTGAACATCGTGCACTGGTCCGAGTTCGACCGCGGTGGCCACTACGCGGCGCTCGAGGTGCCCGAGCTCGTCGTCGGCGACCTGAGGACCTTCTTCGCCGGCTGACCAACCGGATTGGGGTGGATCGTCCACGCGGGAATGTGGACGATCTACCCCAATGCGTCAGCGCAGGACGAGGGTGTCGGCCTCGGGGTCGAGGTCGACCTTGACGGTGCCGCCGTCCCGGACCTCACCGGACAGCAACGCCTTGGCCAGGCGGTCGCCGATCTCCTTCTGTACCAGCCTTCGTAGCGGCCGGGCACCGTAGGTCGGGTCATACCCGGTGAGAGCCAGCCACTCCTTGGCCGCCTCGGTGACGTCGAGCGTGATGCGACGGTCGCGCAGCCGGTTGGACAGCTGGTGGACCTGGATGTCGACGATCTGGGTGAGGTCCTCAGTCGTGAGCGGGTCGAAGATGACGATCTCGTCGAGCCGGTTGAGGAACTCGGGCTTGAACGTCTGACGCACCAGCCCGAGCACCGCCTCCGTGCGCGACTCCGGCGTGAGCAGCGGGTCGACAAGGAACTGCGAACCGAGGTTCGAGGTCATCACGAGGATGACGTTGCGGAAGTCCACGGTGCGACCCTGGCCGTCGGTGAGGCGACCGTCGTCGAGGACCTGCAAGAGGATGTCGAACGTCTCCAGGTGCGCCTTCTCGACCTCGTCGAGCAGGACCACGGAGTACGGCCGACGCCGCACCGCCTCGGTGAGCTGACCGCCCTCCTCGTACCCGACGTAGCCGGGCGGAGCACCGATGAGCCGCGCCACCGCGTGCCGCTCGGAGTACTCCGACATGTCGATGCGGACCATGGCCCGCTCGTCGTCGAAGAGGAAGTCGGCGAGCGACTTGGCAAGCTCCGTCTTGCCGACACCAGTGGGGCCGAGGAAGAGGAACGACCCGGTCGGCCGGTCTGGGTCGGCGATCCCCGACCGCGCGCGCCGCACCGCATCCGAGACCGCCCGTACCGCGTCGGCCTGGCCGATCAGACGCGCGCCGAGGTGCTGCTCCATGTGCAGGAGCTTCGCCGTCTCGCCCTCCAGCAGCCGCCCGGCGGGGATGCCGGTCCACGAGGAGATGACGTCGGCGATGTCGTCAGCACCGACCTCGTCCTTGACCATGACGTCCGGTCCACTGCCCGTGGCTTCCGACTCGTCGCGATTCGCCTGGTCGAGCTCCCGTTCCACAGAAGGAATCTGGCCGTAGAGGATCGCCGAGGCGCCCCCGAGGTCTCCCTCACGCTGCAGCCGCTCCGCCTGGGAGCGCAGCTCGTCGAGCTTCGACTTGAGGTCACCGACCCGGTTCAGCCCGGCCTTCTCGGCCTCCCATCGTGAGTTGAGCCCGTCGAGCTGCTCCTGGCGGTCGGCGAGGTCCTGCTGGAGCCGGGCCAGCCGTTCGCGGGAGGCCTCGTCGGTCTCGGCCTGCAGGTGCAGCTCCTCCATCTTGAGCCGGTCGACCTGGCGACGGAGCTCGTCGATCTCGACTGGGCTGGAGTCGATCTCCATCCGCAGCCGGGACGCAGCCTCGTCGACGAGGTCGATGGCCTTGTCGGGCAGCTGCCGGCCGGTGATGTAGCGGTCTGACAAGGACGCCGCGGCGACGAGCGCGGCGTCCGCGATGGCCACCTTGTGGTGCGCCTCGTAACGTTCCTTGAGCCCGCGCAGGATCGCGATGGTGTCCTCGACCGACGGCTCGCCGACGAAGACCTGCTGGAACCGCCGCTCCAGGGCGGCGTCCTTCTCGATGTGCTTGCGGTACTCGTCGAGCGTCGTCGCGCCGACCAGCCTCAGCTCCCCCCGCGCGAGCATCGGCTTGAGCATGTTGCCGGCGTCTATCGTCCCCTCGCCGGTGGCCCCAGCGCCCACGACCGTATGCAGCTCGTCGATGAAGGTGATGACCTGGCCTTCCGAGCCGGTGATCTCTTCGAGGACCGCCTTGAGGCGCTCCTCGAACTCACCTCGGTACTTGGCCCCGGCGACCATCGCGCCCAGATCGAGGGCGACGAGCGACTTGCCGCGCAGGCTTTCCGGGACGTCGCCGGCGACGATGCGCTGGGCAAGACCCTCGACGACGGCGGTCTTGCCGACGCCGGGCTCGCCGATGAGGACAGGGTTGTTCTTGGTCCTGCGGCTGAGCACCTGGACGACGCGGCGGATCTCGGCGTCGCGGCCGATCACCGGGTCCAGTCGTCCCTCTCGGGCCGCGGCGGTCAGGTCGGTGCCGTACTTCTCCAAGGCCTGGAACGTCGCTTCGGGGTGTTCGGAGTCGACCCGGCGCCCGCCTCGCAGCTGCGGGACGGCCGCTTCGATCGCGCCGGCGTCGAGGCCGAAGTCACCAGTGCGCGCCAGCGCGAGCAGGAGGTGGTCGGTCGAGACGAACGTGTCGCCCATGGCTGCCATCAGCGAGCGGGCGCTCTCCAACACGGCGAGCGAACCTCGGGACAGCTGCGGCTGCGGGACCGACGCGCCGCTCACCGACGGCAGTGCCGACAGCAACCGGTCCGCGGTCGCCACGGCGCCGGCGACGGTCGTCCCGGCCGCCTCGAGCAGGGCGGGCGTCGTGGTCTCCGGCTGCTCGGCCAATGCCTTGAGCAGCTGGGCGGGCTCGATCTGGGGGTGTCCCTGGGCGGCGGCTGCGCGCGCCGCTGCAGCCAGGGCCTCGTTGGCCTTGGTGGTCAGCTGCAAGTCCATGCGGGGTGGGTGCTCCTTTTGGGTCCAGGATGGGTTCAAGGGTGGTACGCGTCGTCGGTTCTGACAACGTGTGGCAAAGTTGAGTCTATTCCGCTCAGGTTAGGTCTAGAGGGGGCAGGATGTTCGAGCGGTTCACCGACGCTTCCCGTCGGGTGGTCGTCTACGCCCAGGAGGAGTCCCGCGCGAGGGGCGACCGCTACATCGGGTCCGCGCATCTGCTGCTGGGTCTGCTCCACATCGGTGACGACACCGCCGCCGTGGCGACCGACCCCGAACCGCCCGCGAGCGCGGCGGGGCCCACGTGACGCGCCGCGTCGAGACCGTCCGCGGCGACATCACCACCCAGCAGGTCGATGCCATCGTCAACGCGGCCACCCGGTCGCTGCTCGGCGGCGGTGGTGTGGACGGCGCGATCCACCGGGCTGCGGGACCGGACCTGCTCACCGCGTGTCGGGAGGTGCGGCGGGACGCATACCCCGACGGTCTCCCGGTGGGAGAGGCCGTGGCGACCGCCGGCGCCAACCTGACCGCGCGCTGGGTCATCCACACCGTCGGTCCGAACTGGCACCGGGGGCAACGGGAT
>DATLPT010000013.1:0-8759 GCA_035535635.1 Lapillicoccus sp.
GGCGTGGTAGAAGAAGTGCGCCGCGGCCAGCGGGACGTCGACGTCGCGCGACTCCTTGATCGGCTTGCCGTTGTCGAGCGTCTCGAGCACGGCGAACTCGCGAGCGCGCTCCTGGAGGATGCGGGCGATGCGGAAGAGGTACTTGCCGCGGTCGGCGCCGGACATCCTGCCCCACGGGCCTCGGTATGCCTGCCGCGCGGCCTTGACGGCGCGGTCGACATCGTCGGCGGTCGCCTCAGTGACGTCGGCGAGCACCTCCTCCGTCGCCGGGCTGATCGTCTTGAAGCTGGTGTCGCCGGCGGACTCCACGAACTCGCCGTCGATGAACAGGCCGTAGGACGAGTGGATGTCGACGACGGACCGCGACTCGGGGGCGGGGGCGTAGTCAAAAACCGGCATGGCAGTGGGCTCCTCCTATGCCTTCAGTCGATCGTCACGTAGTCGGGGCCGGAGTAGGCGCCGGTGCGCAGCTTCTGGCGTTGCAGGAGAAGGTCGTTGAGCAGGCTGGACGCACCGAACCGGAACCAGTCGGGGTCCATCCAGTCGTCGCCGGCGATCTCGCTGACCGTCACTAGGTGCTTAAGAGCGTCCTTGCTGGACCGGATCCCGCCGGCCGGCTTGACTCCGACCTGCACGCCGGTCTGGTCGCGCCAGTCGCGGACCGCCTCGAGCATGACCAGCGCCACCGGGAGGGTGGCCGCCGGCGAGATCTTCCCGGTCGACGTCTTGATGAAGTCGCCGCCGGCCAGCATCGCCAGGTAGGACGCCCGCCGCACGTTGTCGTAGGTGACCAGCTCGCCGGTCTCGAGGATCACCTTGAGGTGAGCCTCCGGGCCGTCGTCTCGGCGGCAGGCCTCCTTGACCGCGACGATCTCGTCGAAGACGGTGAGGTAGTCGCCGGCGAGGAATGCTCCCCGGTCGATGACCATGTCGATCTCATCCGCACCGGCCGCGACGGCGTCGCGCGTGTCAGCGAGCTTGACCGGCATACTCGCCCGTCCTGACGGGAACGCCGTCGCCACCGCGGCGACGTGGATTCCACTGTTGCTCAATGCTTCTCGAGCCACGCCGACCATGTCGCCGTAGACGCAGACTGCGGCGGGACGCGGGGTCGACGGGTCGGTGGGGTCGGGGACCAATGCCTTGGCGCAGAGCGACCGCACTCTGCCGGGAGTGTCGGCGCCCTCGAGGGTGGTGAGGTCGATCATCGAGATGGCCATGTCGATGCCCCACGCCTTGGCGGTGGTCTTGATCGACCGGGTCCCGAGTGCGGCGGCCCGAGCCTCGCAGCCCACCTGGTCGACTCCGGGGAGGCCGTGGAGCCACGTCGTGAGCGCCTGGTTCGTCACCCGGCCGACGCCGAGGACGTCTCGCGCCCGCTCTCCGACACTGGCGAGGGTGGTCACCTTCCCAGTCTAGTTCCGTAGGAAGGGCTCAGATCCGCGTGCGAGAATCGACGTTCTGCCCCCGACGTTCTGCCCCCGACCGCTGGAGACCTCATGAGCCGACCGACGTCCGCGCCGGAGGCTCTGCGCACCCTCCGCTCGCGCAGCTCGACCGCGCTCGGGATCGTGGCAATCGCCATCGGTGGCCTGATGGCTGTGCTGTCCATGTTCTCCGGGGAACCGTCCCTGGTCCTCATCGGGTTCATGTTGCTGCTGGTCGCGATGGGTTGGGTGCTGTTCATCCGGCCGTCGGTAGTGCTCACCGTCGTCGGGGTCGAGCTGGACAATCCCTTCCGGCGCACCACCATCCCGTGGTCGCACGTCGAGGACGTCTCGCCGCGATGGAACCTCGAGGTCTGGGCCGGAGGCAAGGCGTACCCGGCCTGGGCCATCGCCTCGCACATCGACCGCCCGAAGCGCCAAGGGATCCCCGGTTACGGAAAACTGGACTTCAGCAACGCTGCAGCGAACGCCCCCAAGCCGTCCGAGGGAGCCACCGTGGGCACCGCCAGCCGGCTCATCGAGACGGCCATGGGCGAGTATGCCGAGCTGGTCGCCGAGGGCGACTCCGCGGCGGTCACCGGCCGAGACATCACCCGGGAGTGGAACTGGCTCGATCTCGCCTGCTTCGGGGTGCCGGTGCTGGTGATCCTCGTCGGCATGTTGTCCTGACGAGCAGCACCGGCACCGGTTCGGGACGTCAGGGGCAGACGACGTCCGGGTTCCACATCTCGAACGGGCCCGCCGGGTTGTGGTCCCACGCCCAGACGTGCAGCGAGTAGAACGCCGGGAGGCCGTACCGGTTCGGCGCGTCCGTAACCATGAACTCGTGACCGAACAGCGACGGCGGCGCCGCATGGTCGGCGTCCCACGCGCTCTTGATGACGACGTACTCCGCGGCGGCGAGCCGCAGCCGGCCGCTGGCCGTGGGTCGGTAGACGACGGCCTCCGGCTGCCGCGCGTTGATGGCCGGGTCGCCGACGAGGTCTCCGTCGACGTAGTGGACGCCCATTCCGCCGACTCCGGGCTGGTCGATGCAGGTCTTGCCGGCGGTGTCGGCGAGGATGGCGTAGCCGTTCGCTTGGGCGATGCGGACGTCGTGGTACGCAGCGGTCGCCGCCCGGACCACCGCGAGCCCGATCTGGTCGCGCGCCGTGGGCCCTCCGGTGGAGTGCGAGTGCCGGTGGGTCTGTAGCTGAGCTGACCCGGTGGACTGGGCCGAAGCCGCGGTGGCGATCGTCCCTCCGAGCACCAGGGCGAGCGCGCCGGCGGCGGCGGCGCGTCGCATACGAATGCTCACGACCCCTCCGTCACGGCGTAGAGCTCGTCGGCGACGAGGCCGTGCGCCTCCCGGTGGACGCTGTTGGCCGCATCCTCGCTGGGCGCCTCGACGAGGCAGAAGATCTTGCCCCGGTCCTCGTTGACCCAGTAGCGCAGATACCGCACGTCGTACCGGTCCTGGGTCTGCACGTCGGCCAGGTGCGCCTTGGCGACGGCGTCCTGGGTCACCCCGTCGTCGAGGTGGTGGACGTCCATGAAGAGTGGCATCGCATGCTCCGTTCTCGGCGCCGGCCGCTCGGTGCGGCCGGGCTCCCGAGAAGGGTGCGGCGCGGGTGAGGGCCGGCACATGGGGAGGCGTTCCCCATGTTGGGTGGCGGGCTCCCCAGGTTCCCGGGGGCCGGGCACCGGGCCGGGTCAGCCGCCGGAAGCCACCAGCCCGAGGCGGACGGCCTCCGCGGCGGCGTCGCGTCGGGTTCGCGCGCCGAGCTTGCCGAGGACGGAAGATACGTGGTGGTCGACGGTCTTGACGGAGATGAACAGCCGAGCCGCGATCTCCTCGTTCGTCGATCCGGCGCTGACCAGGTCGAGGACCTGCTGCTCGCGTGCGGTGAGACCGGCCGGATGCTGCCGTGTCGCGGCGCGGGCCCCCGCTGGGACCGACCGGGCGCCGAGCGCGCGCAACTGCCGCCGCGCCACCGCGGCGGCCGGCCCGGCCCCGAGCTGCTCGAACCGTTCCAGCGCCGCCCGCAGTGACGCCTCGGTCCCCTCGTCGAGGAGTGCCAGCGCCGCGTCGTACCTGCAGCCGACGGCGTCCCACGCCAGCGCGGCCCCCAGGCGGTCGGCGTCGACGTGGCGGCGGAGCGGCTCCGGCAGCCCGTCCGCGAGTGGGTGACGAGGGGGCGCCTCCATTCCGAGACGGCGCTCCCAGAGGGAGAGCTGCGCGTCCTCGACGACGTCGAGCTCGCCGATCCGCGCCCGGGCCGCCGCGATCTCGGCGCGGGCGGCGGCTTCGTCGCCGTGGAGCCAGGCCGCCTCGGCCGACGCCGCGTGGGCCAGGGCCAGCCATTCGGCCTCGTCGAGGGAGGTCGCGGCGGCAACGGCGGCCTCGAGCAGTCGGTCCCGGTCGACGTCCCCGCGCCGGGCCCGCAACAGGCCAGCGGCCACCTGGGACGTCAGGAGGTTCACCGGGGACGCCGGCGAGCGGAGCACGACGCGCGCCGTGCGCTCGGCCTCGTCCCACCGCCCGAGGTGCATGAGCGCCAGCGCGCGCCGCCCGCGCAGGCACGTCGAGTACGTCGTGATGTCGCGGTCGTCGGTGAACTCGATGCCCTCGCGGTAGAGGGTGGTCGCGTCGCCGAGCCGGTAGTCGGTGACGAGGTACTGGTGCAGGTTCGCGTATGCGGTCGCGGCGAGCTGCTCGTTGCCCTCGCCGAGGCCCAGGTCGAGGGCCGCCCGAAGGTGCGCCTCCCAGGGCTCCCGGGTCCGGTAGCAGAGGTCGGCCCTTCCCATGAGCGCCTGTCCGCGCAGGTGGGACAACGCATCCCGCGGCGCCGCACCCGCCAGCTGCGCGGTGACGGCCTCACACCGGGCGACGTCGGCGGCTTTGCTCGCCCTGTCGACGGCGTCAGTGGCGCGGTAGACGTACGCCCAGGCGAGCTCGACCGTGGGCCCGAGCGGTTCCAGCACGGTGACGGCCTGCGCGGCGTAGGCCACCGACTCGGCGCCCCGGCAGAGCCGCCACATCACTGCGAACAGCCGGCGCAGGTCGTCGCCTTCGCGCAGCCGGTCACCGAGGTCGTGCCACAGCTGAACCGCGCGCTGTCGGGCCGCCGCAGACTCATCCCACGCGTCGACGAAGCTCAGCTCGAGGGCGAGCGCATCGAGCAGCTCGGCCTGTCCGCGCGGGTCGAGGCTGTCGGAGCAGCGGACGGCCCGGTCGTACTGCGCCGCCGCCTCGCGGTGCGCGCCCTTGGCCGCCGCCGCGTCCCCGGCCCGGTGGGCGTGGTGGAGGGCCATGTCGTCGGCGCCACCGTTCTCCGCGTGGTAGGCCAGCCGGGCGTCGTCCGTGCTTCCCCGCCGGAGCAGCTCGTCGAGGACCGCGCGATGGGTCGGCGCCCGACGGTGCGGCGGAACGGCCTCGTCGACGGCGCGGCGCGAGATGTCGTGACGGAACCGCAGGTCCGTGCCGTCCCCGACGAGGAGCCCGGATCCGACCAGCTCGTCGAGGTCCTCCGCGGTGACCCCGGCGGCGACGCCGAGCACGTCCGGCTCGACCCGCGAGCCGACCAGAGCGGCCACGTCGAGGGCCGCTCGGGCCGAGCTGCTCAGGCCGGCCGCCCGGGCCAGCACGGCGTCACGGGCGGACGGCGGGACCTCGGCCGACCCGGAGCGCAGCACCTCGCAGACGAAGAACGGGTTGCCGCCGGTCAGCCGGTGCAGCTCGCTCGGTTCGTGGTGGGTGCCCTCCGCCAGATGGGCGACCGCCTCCGCCGACAGCGTCGGAACGTCGAGCCGCCGAGTGCCGGCCTGCGCCGCGAGGTCGCCCAGCGCCACGCGCAGCGGGTCGTCGGGCGCCAAGCCGTCGTCGCGGTACGTGGCCACGACGAGGACCGGGAGGTGGCGGAGTCGTCGCCCCAGGTACCGGAGCGTGTCGAGGGTGGCCTCGTCCGCCCAGTGGATGTCCTCGACGACGAGGACCCCGCCGTTGCCCTCGCCGCGGAGCGTCTCCACGAGCGCCGTTGACAGCTGGGTCCGCGGGGCGTCCGTCCGCGCCGCCTCAGCGACCGTGCCGCCGAGCTGTTCGGCGATCTCCACGATCGGGCCGAGCGGGCGTGGGGTGAACTGGCCGTCGCACCGGCCCCAGACCCACCGGCCTTCGGTATGCGACTGGCGCACCGCCGCCTCCGCGGCTTCGACCAGCGTCGACTTGCCGACCCCGGCCTCGCCGGCCACCAGCACGAGGCGGCCGTCGCCGGCCCGGGCCTCCGTCGCATACGCGACGAGGTCCTCGAGCTGTCGGCGACGTTCGAGCAGGCTCACCCCGCCGATTGTCCACCCGGTGCGTCACGGAGGACCCGAGCGTTCTCGGCACCGGCATCACCACCGTGCCGATGCCGCTAGAGGCCAGTGGGCCAGTGTTCGAGCCGTAGGCCATCCATGGGAAAGTCCTTCGGGTTTCCGGTGGCGAGCGTGGCGCCGGCCACCATCGCCGTTGCGGCGACGAGGCAGTCGGCCTGCCCCAGCGTGACTCCCTGCGCGGCGAAGTCACGGCGCCACTCGCCCGCCAGCCGGCCGGCCTCCAGGTCGATGGGAAGGACGACCAAGCCGTCCAGTAGCCGCTCGGCAGCACCCACCTCGTGGGCGCGGAGACCGCGGACGACCTCCTCGACGTTGATCGCGGTCGTCGTCGGGCGATCTCCGCGGGGCTGCATGGCCTGCACGCGGCCGACGGCGGGCCGGCCCCGCAGGTAGTCGATCAGAACGGTCGAGTCCAGGACGTACAGCACGTCAGCCGACGCGACGGGGGTCGGAGCGGCGCTGTGCCCGTACCCAGGCGGCCGGGTCCGGACCGCCGCAACAGCTGTCGTCCTCGCTCTCGTTGTGGCGATGGGCCTGGGATTGCGCAACTTGACGACCTTGATGGCAGTCGTTGCGGCGGCGTGGTGCCGACTCGATGCCCCCGGGGGTCAGGCGGATCGGGTCAGACTCGGGTCAGCGATTCCATCGCGGTGCGGAGGGCCGCGAGCCGCTCGGATGCGGTCCGGCGCGACCCGGCAAGCTGGTCGCGGTCCGGTACCGGTTCGATCGCCTCGAGGTAGACCTTGAGCTTCGGCTCGGTCCCGGACGGCCGGACGATGACGCGGGACCGGTCCGCCATGAACCAGCGCACCCCCTCCGTCGGCGGCAGACCGCCGTCGCCGCGGGCCAGGTCGTCGACCTGGGCCACCCGGACCGTCCCGAGGTTCTCCGGTGGCGCGGACCGCAGCCGCTCCATGACCGGAGGGATCTGGGCCAGGTCGGCGACTCGGACCGAGAAGGCATCCGTCGCATACACGCCGTGCTCGACCGCCAGGTCGTCGAGGACGTCGAGCGGGGTCCGGCCGTGCGCCTTCAGCCAGGCGGTGTACCAGGCCAGGATCAGCGCCGCACTGACGCCGTCCTTGTCCCGGACGACGTCGGGAGCGACGCAGTAACCGATCGCCTCCTCGTACCCGTAGCCCAGTCCCGGCACCCGGGCGATCCACTTGAACCCGGTCAGCGTCTCCACGTGGCGATACCCGGTCGACTCGGCCAGGGCGGCCAGCAGCCGGGATGAGACGATCGAGCAGGCGACCACGGCATCTGGAGCGAGGCTGCGCCGCAGCGACGCGTCGAAGAGCAGCGCGCCGAGCTCGTCGCCCCGCAGCATCCGCCACTTCCCGTGGTCGAGGACTGCGGCAGCGCACCGGTCGGCGTCCGGGTCGTTGGCGATGACGACATCGGGATGCACGTCGCGGGCGACGGCCAGGGCGGCGTCGATGGCGCCGGCCTCCTCGGGGTTCGGGAAGCTCACCGTGGGGAAATCGGGATCCGGAACCGCTTGACTGGGAACGGTTTTCGGCTCAGGAATGCCCGCGGCGGCGAACACGCGGCGCAGTGTGTCGTCGCCCACGCCGTGAAGCGCGGTGTGTACGACGTCGACGTCGCGCGACCCGTCGTCCGGTAGCAGAGCGGCGACCCGGGCGACGTAGGCGTCCTGCACCTCGTCGCCGAGGTTCTGCCACCCGTCCTCGGCGAGCCACAGGTCGCGGACGGAGGCAACCGCGGCGATGTGGCTGGCGATCTGGGCGTCGGTCGGCGGGACGATCTGGCTGCCGTCGCCGAGGTAGACCTTGTACCCGTTGTCCTGCGGCGGGTTGTGGCTCGCCGTGACCATGACCCCCGCATCCGCCCCCAAGTGGCGGATCGCGAAGGCCAGCACCGGCGTCGGCAGCGGCCGCGGCAGGATCGCCGCGGTGCCGCCGGCTCCCACGACCACCGCGGCGGTGTCCCGGGCGAAGACGTCGGAGTTGTACCGCGCGTCGAACCCGACGACAACCATCGGTTCGGAGATCGCGCAGTCGGTCTGGAGGTAAGCGACGAGCCCGGCGGCCGCTCGTTGGACGACGGCCCGGTTCATCCGGTTCGGACCGCCGCCGAGGGCTCCGCGCAGCCCAGCCGTCCCGAACTCGAGCATCCCCGCGAACCGGTCCTCCAGATCGGCGACCGCCGCCCGGTCGCCGTGCTCCGCGGCATCGAGGAGGTTGCGCAGCTCCTGAGCCGTCGCGGGGTCCGGGTCGTCGTCAACCCAGGCGCGGACCCGGCTGGTGAGCCGGTCCCAGGGGTCGCCCACGGGGGTCACGCGACGATCCGCCTGACCACCTCGGCGAGCAGCCGGCCGCAGCGTTCGGCGGCCGCCTGGCCGGCCTCGATGACCTCGTGGTGGGACAGCGGCTCGTCGGAGATGCCGGCGGCGAGGTTGGTGACCAAGGAGATACCGAGTACCTCCATCCCCACGTGCCGCGCCGCGATGGCCTCCAGCGTCGTCGACATGCCGACGAGGTCGCCGCCGATCCGCTTCGCCATCTGCACCTCGGCCGGCGTCTCGTAGTGGGGCCCGGGGAACTGGACGTAGACGCCCTCGTCGAGGCTCGGGTCGACGTCGCGGGCGATCGCCCGCAGCCGGGCGGAGTAGAGGTCGGTGAGGTCGACGAACGTCGGCCCCTCCAGCGGCGACGTGGCAGTCAGGTTGATGTGATCGCGAATCAGCACCGAAGTGCCCGGCCCCCACGCCGGGTTGAGGCCGCCGCACCCGTTTGTCAGGACGATCGTCGAGCAGCCCGCCGCGCTCGCCGTTCGGACCGCGTGGACCACGGCGCGGACCCCACGGCCCTCGTAGTAGTGGGTACGGGTGCCGTAGACGAGCGCGCGCCGGCCGCTGTCACCGATGGCGACCGACCGCATACCACCGCGGTGTCCGGCCACCGCTGCGGCGTGGAAGCCGGGCACGTCCTC
>DATLPT010000014.1:0-6635 GCA_035535635.1 Lapillicoccus sp.
CTCGGGTCGCGGCCGGGGTCAACCCCCTCCGCGACCCGCGGGACCGGCGACTGCCCCGGATCGCCGGCCCCTGCGGCATGGTCATGTTCGGCGTGACCGGTGACCTGTCGCGGAAGAAGCTCATGCCGGCGGTGTACGACCTGGCCAACCGGGGCCTGTTGCCGCCCGGCTTCGCCTTGACCGGGTTCGCGCGGCGGGACTGGGCCGACCAGGACTTCGGCCAGGTCGTCTATCAATCGGTGCGTCAGTATGCGCGGACGCCGTTCCGCGAGGACGTCTGGCGCAACCTCGCGGAGGGGTTTCGGTTCGTGCCGGGGAGCTTCGACGACGGGGCCGCCTTCGACCTCCTCGCCGACACCGTGCACGCCCTGGAGCACCAGCGCGGCACCGGTGGCAACCTCGCGTTCTACCTGTCCATCCCGCCGGGCTCGTTCTCCCTCGTCTGCGAGCAGCTGGAGCGCTCCGGGCTCACGGACGCCCGTGGCCAGGCGTGGCGGCGAGTCGTCATCGAAAAGCCGTTCGGCCACGACCTGGCCAGCGCCCGGGAGCTCAACCGGATCGTCGAGTCGGTGTTCCCACCTGACTCGGTGTTCCGGATCGACCACTACCTCGGCAAGGAGACGGTGCAGAACATGCTGGCGCTCCGGTTCGCCAACCAGATGTTCGAGCCGATCTGGAACGCCAACTACGTCGACCACGTGCAGATCACCATGGCCGAGGACATCGGCATCGGCGGCCGGGCCGGCTACTACGACGGCATCGGCGCCGCGCGCGACGTCATCCAGAACCATCTGCTCCAGCTCTTGGCCCTCACCGCCATGGAGGAGCCGGTGTCGTTCAACGCCCGTGACCTGCGGGGCGAGAAGGAGAAGGTCCTGTCGGCCGTCCAGATCCCGCCCGAGATCGGCCGGGACACCGCGCGCGGCCAGTACACCCACGGCTGGCAGGGTGAGGAGGAGGTCGTCGGGTACCTCGAGGAACAGGGCGTCCCCAAGAGCTCGACGACCGAGACGTTTGCGGCGGTGAAGCTCCTCGTCGACACCCGCCGCTGGGCCGGGGTCCCGTTCTACCTCCGCACCGGGAAGCGACTCGGCAAGCGGGTCACCGAGATCGCCGTGGTGTTCAAGCGGGCGCCGCACCTGCCGTTCGACGACACCGCCACCGAGGAGCTCAGCCAGAACGCCATCGTCATCCGGGTGCAGCCCGACGAGGGCATCACCATGCGGTTCGGCTCCAAGGTGCCGGGTAACCAGATGGAGGTCCGCGACGTCACGATGGACTTCGGGTACGGGTCCGCGTTCACGGAGTCCAGCCCCGAGGCATACGAGCGCCTCATCCTCGACGTCCTGCTCGGCGATCCGCCGCTCTTCCCCCGGCATGAGGAGGTCGAGCTGTCCTGGCAGATCCTCGACCCCATCGAGGCGTGGTGGGGCAGGCACGGAACGCCGGAGCAGTACGCCGCCGGAGGTTGGGGTCCGGCGTCGGCCCACGAGATGATGGCGCGGGACGGACGCACCTGGAGGATCCCGTGATCGACCGATGATCATCGACCTGCCGAAGACCACGTCGGTCTCGGTGAGCAAGAAACTGGTCCAGCTCCGTAACGACGTCGGCGCGATGACGCTGGGCCGTGTGCTGACGCTGATCATCGTCGTGGACGACTACCAGGCCGAGGAGATCGTCGAGGCCGCGAACGACGCCTCGCGGCAGCACCCATGCCGGATCGTCGTCGTCGTCGCCGGTAACCGACGGGGAGCCGCCCGGATGGACGCCCAGATCCGCCTCGGCGGCGACGCCGGCGCGTCGGAAGTGGTCATCCTGCGGCTCTACGGCGAGCTGGCGAAGCACGGCCAGTCGGTCGTCGTGCCGCTGCTGCTGGCGGACTCGCCGGTCGTCGCCTGGTGGCCGCACGAGCCGCCGAGCGACCTGCGCTCCGACCCCATCGCGCGGATGGCGCAGCGACGGATCACCGACTCGGCGGAGGCCCGGAAACCCCGGGAGGTGCTCAAGCGGCTGGCGGCGCAGTACCAGCCGGGAGACACCGACCTGGCCTGGACCCGCGTCACCCTCTGGCGCGGGCTGCTCGCCGCGGCGCTGGACGGGGCGCCGTACGAGGCCGTCACCGAGGCGGTCGTCGCGGGCGCGAGCGACTCGCCGTCGTCCGAGCTGCTCGCCGCCTGGCTGGGCTTGGCCCTCAAGGCACCGGTGCGGCGGGTCCGTACCGCTGCCGGGGGCGGCGTCGTTAGCGTGCGGTTGGAGCGCAAGAGCGGCGCGATCGACCTGGTCCGCCCCGACGGCTCGGTGGCCACTCTGTCGCAGCCCGGTCAGCCGGACCGGCGGATCTCGCTCAAGCGGCGCGGCCTGGCCGAGTGCCTCGCCGACGAGCTTCGGCACCTCGACGACGACGACGTGTATGCGGCGACGCTCACTCGGGGTCTCGCGACACTGCGGCCGGCGCGGCTCACCGCCTCGGAGGCCGCCGCTCGCGGTGAGGCCCCGTCGACCGGCCGGGCGCGGAAGCTGGCGGCCCGGCTGGCCCGCAGCGCCAGCGCCGCAGAGGCCCTGGCCATGGTCGAAGCGCCGGCCCCGCCGGACGGTGCCGACACGGTGGCGGTCAAGACCGCCACCGCGCGGAAGCGGGCCGGCCAGCCGACGGCGCGCGAGAAGGTCGTGGCCAAGCGGCCCGCCCGGAAGTCCGCTCAGAAGTCAGCCCAGAAGAGGTCCTCGTCATGACCGGCGCCGAGCCCACCGTCGAAGTCCATCCATCGAAGCAGAGCCTGTCCGACGCGGCCGCGGTGCGGTTCGTCGCGGCTCTGGTCGACGCCCAGGCGACCCGCGGCGTGGCTCAGGTCGCCCTGACCGGTGGGTCGATGGGGTCGGCGATCTTCGCGTCGGTGCTTGCGACATCAGGGCGCAGCGGCGTGGACTGGTCGCAGGTCTACGTCTGGTGGGGCGACGAGCGCTACCTGCCCGCCGGCGACCCTGACCGCAACGACACCCAGAACGACGAGGCAGGCTTGTCCCAGCTGGGCCTGGACGAGGGCAAGGTCTTCCGGGTCGAGGGACCGGACGCGAGCGCGTCGGCGGAGGCCAGCGCCGACGCATACGGAAGGACGATCCGGGAGTTCGGACAGGGCGAGTTCGACGTGGTCCTGCTCGGCGTCGGCCCGGACGGCCACGTGGCCTCGCTCTTCCCGCACCACCCGGCCCAGCGGATCGAGGACGCTGTCGCCGTCGCGGTGCACGAGTCGCCGAAGCCCCCGCCGGACCGGGTGTCGCTGACGTTCGAGTGCCTCAACCGGACCCGAGAGGTGTGGTTCCTCGTGGCCGGGTCCGACAAGGCGGACGCAGTGGCGGCGGCGCTGGCGCCGGGCGCCGACCGCTGGGACGTGCCGGCGAGCGGCGTGCGCGGCTCGGTGGCGACCCGCTGGCTGGTCGACGAGGCCGCCGCGGTCAACCTCGACCGCTAGTTTCGGTTCCGAGCCCAAAAGGTCGGGATTACGACCATCTCGGCCCGGACAGACCGCGGGCGATCTGGTCGAGGAAGTCGTCGCCCGACACTCGAAGTCCGAGCAGTGAGATGCGCAGAACGCGACCCTTTGGAGCGTGACTTCGTTCTGCCGCAAGTGGTCTGCGACCAACGCCAAGCCCGCGGTGTGCTGACTGCCATCGATCTCCACCGCGAGGGTTGCCCCATGCCACGCGGCGTCGAGGTAGGCGTTCCCGCGCGCCGTCCGGCGTAGAGCCTGACGGTCCGGCTCGGGAAGACCGCGCCGTCGGCACATGGCCGCGAAGTCCAGCTCGCCCAACGATCGGGCCCCGTCGGTGATGTCGTTCACCTGCTGGTGGATCAGTGCTCGGCGTCGGCGGCACTTGGCTACCCGGCTCGCCGAGGCCAGCTGCGGATCCGACACCACCACCACCCCTTGCTGGATGGGCAGGACGAGGGGGAGCGCGGCCTGCCGGTCGGAGGACGCCCAATGGGCGGCACGCACGGCCGCGAGCGCCGGAACGACACGCGGTACTCCGCGCGGTTGAGTATCACCTCTCCCTCGAGCCGGACCACGCGGTGCGGCCGAACGCCCAAGACCCGCTTGGGGCTGGCCCGCCGAGATCCTGCGTGTGCAGCCCGATGGTCTGGTCACCGTGAGCGCGCCATCAGTCGCCAGCGATCTCACGCGCTACAGCGTGCCGGTCGACTCCCATCCGCCGTAGCATCGTCCGCGACAGCACTCCGCCGAACGGTTCCGCCGTAGCGACCGCCGCACGGCGTCGAAGCGTTGAGGTGGAGGGCATTCGACGAGGTTCACCGTCGTGAACACATCACGCCAGAGGAGACTCACGGCCTGTGGATGGCGTGACGCCGCCTGCGGAGGGTGTGCACATTGAGTCCGGGCCCAGGTGGTCGGGAATCCGACCGGCTGAGCCCGGACACAACGGGCGGGTCTGGGGTGCGCTACTGGATGAGGCCGCGCTGACGAAGCGTGGCGAGCGCCTCGTCGAGGATCGCCTTGCCGTCGGCGTCGCTGCGCCGCTCCTTCACGTACGCGAGGTGGGTCTTGTACGGCTCCACCTTGTGCGGGGCGGGCGGGTTCTCGTGATCTTGGCCGGCGGGGAACCCGCAGCGCGGGCAGTCCCACGTGTCCGGGAGCACCAGACCCGGCTCCTCGGCGAAGCTCGGGCGCGTCTCGTGGCCGTTCGCGCACCAGTAGGAGACGAAGATCCGCGGCGCCGCGTCGCCGCGCTCGGCCTCTCCCATGGGGCCGGCGCCGACCCTGCTGCCCCGGATGGCGTTACCGCTGGCCATGCACTCTCCCTTTTACGGTCAGCCGGAGAACCGGGCCAGCAGGCCCAGCCCGATGATGGTGACGAACCAGATGATGCCGATGGCAATCGTGAACCGGTCGAGGTTCCGTTCCGCGATCGTCGAACCCCCGAGCGAGCTGGACATCCCGCCGCCGAACATGTCGGACAGTCCGCCGCCCTTCCCCTTGTGCATCAGGATGAGAAGAGTGAGGAAGAGGTTCGCCAGGACCAGCAGGACCTGCAGTCCGATCTTGACGGCGTTCACGGGTGAGGGAGTCCCATCTGGTTCGTTCTCGTCATTCGCGGGAGCCTGCGCCTCCCCCTGACGCGCGGGCAACGCTTCTCAGGATAACTCGGGTTGGGCGCTATCCCGTCACGTGCTCGCGGTAACGGCAGATCGTGGCGAACTCCTCGGGGTCGATCGACGCCCCCCCGACGAGCCCCCCGTCGATGTCGTCCTGGGCCATCAGCGACGCGATGTTGCGCGCCTTGACCGACCCGCCGTAGATGACTCGGGTCTGGTCCGCGACCGCGTCGTCGGAGATGTCGGCCACGAAGTATCGGATCGCCTTGCAGACCTGCTGGGCGTCCTCCGGAGTGGCCACCTCACCCGTGCCGATCGCCCAGATCGGCTCGTACGCGATGACGATGCGCGGCAGGAACTCACGCCGCACGTCGAACAGCCCGGCCCGGAGCTGTTCGAGCACGAAGGGCACCGCCCGCCCCTCCCGTCGCACGTGGAGGTTCTCACCGATGCAGAGGATCGGAGTGAGCCCGTGCTGGAACGCGGCGAGCACCTTGTTGTTGACGACCTTGTCGGACTCCCCCTGGTGCTCGCGGCGCTCGCTGTGCCCCACCACCGCATACGTGCAACCCAGCTTGGCGAGGAACTCGCCGGAGATCTCCCCAGTGAACGGGCCGAAGGTATGCGTCGAGAGGTCCTGCGCGCCGTACTTGAGGCGCAGCTTGTCCGCCTCGACGAGGGTCTGCACGGAGCGCAGGTCGGTGAACGGCGGCAGAACCGCGACCTCGACCGCGTCGTAGTCGTGCTTCGCGTCGCGGAGGGTCCAGTCGAGCTTCTGGACGAAGTGCGTCGCCTGGAGGTGGTCGAGGTTCATCTTCCAGTTGCCGGCGATGAGCGGCGTCCGGGTCATGACGGGCTCTCCTCCAGCACGGTCAGGCCCGGCAGCTTCTTGCCCTCGAGGTACTCCAGACTCGCCCCGCCACCGGTGGAGATGTGCCCGAACTGGTCGTCGGAGAACCCGAGCTGCCGCACCGCGGCCGCCGAGTCACCGCCGCCCACCACGGTGAGCGCGCCGTCGGCGGTGACCTCGACGAGAGCCTCCGCGAGAGCCTTGGTGCCGCCGGCGAACGGCGCCATCTCGAACGCGCCCATCGGACCGTTCCAGAAGACGGTGTTGGCGTCGCGGAGCTTCTCGGCGAACAGCGCCGCCGAGTCCGGTCCGATGTCGAGACCCATCCGGTCGGCCGGGATGGCGTCGGCGGGGACGACCTCGTAGTCGGCGTCCGCCGAGAAGGAGGTCGCCGCGACGATGTCGACGGGCAGAACGAGCTCGACGCCCTTGGCCTCGGCCTCGTCGATATACCGCCGGACGGTGTCGACCTGGACCTCCTCGAGGAGGCTGTTGCCCACCTCGAAGCCGAGCGCCTTGAGGAAGGTGAAGACCATCCCCCCGCCGATGAGGAGCAGGTCGGCGGTGCCGAGCAGATTGCCGATCACCCCAAGTTTGTCGGAGACCTTCGCCCCGCCGAGCACGACCGCGTAGGGGCGCTCGGGGTTCTCGGTGAGCCGCTTGAGCACGTCGACC
>DATLPT010000015.1:0-10805 GCA_035535635.1 Lapillicoccus sp.
CGGGGACCGTCACCCCGACCAACAACGGGAACGCGAGCACCCTGACCGGGCCCGAGATCTCCGCCGTGCGCCTGTCCACGGGACTGACCATCAACGGCGACCCGTCCGACTGGCCCAACAACACACCGACGTTCGACAGCAACGTCCTCGTTGCCGGCAACGACACCAGCCTTCTCGGCCACTGGGGTCTGGCCTGGGACGACACTCACTTCTACGTCATCGTTGCCGTGACCGATGCGACCGCCCTGCAGACGCACGAATCCGACCCGGCCCAGCTGTTCAAGGGTGACGGGGTGAGCTTCGAGTTCGGCACCGCGGCTCCCGAGAACGGGGACGCCGCACTAGAGCAGGGCGACAAGCACGTCCTGATCGGCCCGGCGAACTTCAACGACGACACGGTGATCAGCGCCATCAACGTGCCGGACGGCAAGGTCTTCGTCCGTGGTACCAACACCATCCAGGGCTTGGAAGCCGCGACCGTGAAGACCAACGACGGGTACGTCATCGAGGCGGCCATCCCCTGGTCGACGCTCGGCGCCAAGGGCGTCGCCGACGGCAGCAAGTTCGGCATGAACCTCAACGTCAGCGACTCGGTCCCGAACGGTCCCAAGGCGGGCGAGCTCAGCTCCATGGTGAGCAACAACCCCCAGCGGAAGGGCAACGACGCCTCGTTCCGCGGCATCTGGGGCACGCTCACGTTGGCGAACTGACCGGCCGGCGTGGTCTCGCGGTGAGCGCTCGTCGCTACGAGAACTTCGACCTGCTCGTCGAGTCGCTCGCCGACGGCACCTTCCGCTCCCGGGTTGCGGCCAGCCCGGTCGGCGCCGGAGCGAGTGCGACGTTCGCGATGCCATTCGACGCCACTGAGCTGGAGAGCCTGCTACTCAAGCTCGATCCCGGCCGATCCCAGATGCGCCGCGCGTCCGCCGACCCGCGGCCCAAGGCGTCGGTCGAGCTCGGTGGCCGGCTGTTCGACGCCGCGTTCGGCGAGGAGGTCCTCCTGGCCTGGACCCGGAGCCAGGACGCGACCCGGGAGGCCGGCGAAGGTCTGCGGCTGCGCCTGCAGCTCACCGACGCCCCGGTGATCGCCGGACTGCCGTGGGAGCTGCTCTACGACCGGCGGTCCAACACCTTTCCGGCGCAGTCCGAACGCACTCCGGTTGTTCGCTACCTCGAGGTGGTTCAGCCGCCCCGACCGCTGGCCGTAGAGGGACCGCTGCGGATCCTCGTCGTCCTCTCCTCCCCGACGGACCTGCCCGAGCTCGACGTCGAGGCGGAGTGGCGCCGGATGCAGGACCTGCTCGCTCCCCGCGTCGACTCAGGTGCGGTGCATCTCGACCGCCTGCCCGATCCGACGACGGGGGAGCTCGCCTCGTGGTTGCGATTGCACGACACCCACGTCCTGCACGTCATCGGCCATGGCGACTACGACGAGACCCAGCAGGAGGGCGTCCTCTACTTCTGCGACCAGTACGGCCGCAGCGTCCCCGTCCCGGCGGGGGTCCTAGGGCCGTATCTCCACGACCACGACCCGCTGCGGCTGGTCTTCCTCAACGCCTGCCAGTCCGGCCGGCTCGGGGCCGCCGACCCGTTCAGCGGCATGGCTGGGCGGCTGGTCCAGCAGGACTGCACCGCCGTCGTCGCCATGCAGTTCCCCGTCAGTGACGGCGCGGCGACTGCGTTCACCGGCGAGTTCTATGCGGCACTCACGGACGGTATGCCGGTCGACCAGGCCGTCACCAGCGCTCGCAAGGGCTTGCTGGCCGGGTATGCGAGCGAGTGGGCGACGCCGGTGCTCTACCTCAACGCCCCGGACGGCCAGGTGTTCGAGTCCGTGGCTATGAGCGCACCGGTGCCGGAGGTCGATCCCCCGGTGACGCGACGCATACCGGAAACCAGCCGCATACCAGAGAGCGTGCCGCCGCCCGGATCCCCGCCGCCGACGCGCCCGCACCGCCGCGGCCGGCTGATCGGCTTGGCTGCCGTCGCCGCTGCAGTCGTCACCGTGATCGCGGTCGCCATCTCACGCACCGGCTCCGACGGCTCGACGGATGCGGGGGCCGGCGTGGCGCCACCCGCTGCGTCGGTGTCGACCGCACCGGCGAGCGCATCAGCGGCCGCCTCGGCACCGGCCGGCGCGGTGCCGTCCGTCGCGACGGCGACGGTGTCCTACCGGCCGGTCGAGGGCCCGCAGGTGACCGCACGGCGGCTGGCCACGCCGCCGACGATCGACGGGCGAGGGGAGGATTGGCCGGCGACGGCGCCCGTCGTGGCCGATTTCCTCGTCGCCGGGAACACCGCCAGCGTCAAGGGTCTGTGGTCGCTCGGCTGGGACCCCGACAACCTCTACCTGCTCGTGCCGGTCGTCGACCCAGAGCTCACGACGACCAATGCGCAGAACCTGGCTCGACTCTTCCAGGGGGATGCAGTCACCCTGCAGTTCGGCTCCCCCGGCGCGAACGCCGACGGGATCAACCTCAGTCCGGGTGACGTCTCGTTGTCGCTCGGCCCCAATGGGAGCGGCGGTGCCGTGTCCGCTCTGACCCTGGGCTCCGGGCCGACGTTCGACGTCGATGCGGGCCGAGCAGCGCCGTTGGTCAAGGCCGGTGGCGCCACCGGCGCCGGCGGCTACACCGTCGAGGCGGCCGTGCCGTGGTCGGTCATCCGGATGTCCCAATCGCCCGGACCCACCCCGCCGGTGGCCGGAACGCAGTTCAGCGCCACTCTTCTCGTCGACGACGCCGATCCTGCATCCGGCAGCCAGACCGGGATCCGGTCGCGGGTGAGCAACAACCGCTACGTGTCGGACCACACGCCCAACGACGGCGGCTACCGCCGGTACTGGGGACTGCTGACCCTCGGGTCCTGAGCGGCCACCAGGCAGGTCTGCGCGTCTGGTTAGGCTCGCGCGGGTGGGGCGGCGATGAGGCGGGAGATCCTCCGACTCGCGGTTCCCGCGTTCCTCGCCCTCGTCGCGGAACCGCTGTTCCTCCTGGCCGACTCGGCGATCGTCGGCCATCTCGGCACCGAACCCCTAGCGGCCCTGGGTGTCGCCTCGTCGATCCTCATCACGGCGGCCGGGGTGTTCGTCTTCCTCGCGTACGGCACAACCAGCGTGGTCGCCCGACTACTCGGCGCCGGCGACGAGCGACGGGCCGTGGCGGCCGGCGTCGACGGGTTGTGGCTGTCCCTTGGACTGGGTGCGCTCGCGGCGATCGTTGTCGCCGTCGCGGCTCCGGCTCTCTGCGCTGCCGTCGGCGGCTCGTCCGGCGTTCAAGAGCAGGCCTCGACCTATTTGCGGCTCTCGGCGCTCGGCCTCCCGGCAATGCTCGTCGTCCTCGGCGCCACGGGTTTGCTGCGGGGATTGCAGGACACGACAACGCCGCTCATCGTCGCGGTGGCCGGCTTCGGCGCCAACATCGCCCTGAACCTCGCGCTCGTCTACGGCGCGGGACTGGGCATTGCCGGCTCCGCCATCGGCACCGTGATCGCCCAGACGGCCATGGCGACAGCGCTCGTGATCACCGTCGTGCGCAAGGCAATCCGACTCGGGGCGCCGTTGTCGCCGCATACCGCCGGAATCCTCTCGGCCGCGGTCGGCGGTATCCCGCTCCTGGTCCGCACGCTCGCGCTGCGAGGCGTGATCGTTGCGACCACGGTTGTCGCCGCCCGCTACGGCGACACGGTGCTCGCGGCGCAGCAGATCGTCGCGATCGTCTGGAACGGCCTGGCCTTCGCCCTCGACGCGCTCGCCATCGCCGCCCAGGCGATCACCGGCAAGGCGCTCGGCGCGGCCGAGGTGGAACAGGCGCGGTCGGCCGCGGCGACCATGGCGCGCTGGGGGATCGGCGCCGGCGCGGTCACGGGCCTGGTGCTGGCGCCGTTGTCGCCGGTGATCGGCCGAGTGTTCACTTCAGACCCGGCCGTCGTCTCGGCGGCCGCCTGGGGGTTCGTCGTGGTGGCCCTCATGGAGTGGCTCGCGGGCTTCGTCTTCGTCGTCGACGGGGTCCTCATGGGCGCCGGGGATACGGTCTGGCTGGCGGTGGCGATGGTCCTCGCCGGCGTGGTCTGGGTGCCGCTGACGCTCTGGGCCAGCGCCGGAGGGCAGGTGCTGCCGGGCGGGTTCGGCCAACCCCTGGCGGGGCTGTGGCTGTGGTTCGGCGGCGGGTTCATGGCGCTGCGCGCCGTCGGGCTCTGGTGGCGGTTCCGGGCCGACGCCTGGCTGGTCACGGGCGCGGCCCGGTAGCTAGAACGCGGCCATCCAGCTCGACTCCCATTCGAGTCGCTTGACTGACGACATTCCGGCAGTCGAGCAGCCCGACTGCCGGCCGACCCGGCCGGTCACCGGGTCGGCCGGACCGAAACGCATACCCTGTGCGCCGTGGCGCTCGACATCCTCGTGCCGTACTGGGGCGACCCGGACCTCATGCGCGAGACCGTCGACAGCGTCCTGGCGCAGGACCGCGACGACTGGCTGCTGACCGTCGTCGACGACGCCTACCCCGACCCGCAGATCTTCGAGTGGCTGTCCGGGCTCGACGACGCCCGCGTCACGGTGGTGCGGCACCCGGCGAACGTCGGGATCACGGCGAACTACCGCGAATGCCTCGCCCGGGCCAGCCAGGAGCATGTGATGTTCCTGGGATGCGACGACGTCCTGCTGCCGAACTACGTCGGCGTCGTCCTCGACGCGTTCAGTGCGGTGCCCGACGCAGTCATGGTCCAGCCGCGCGTGCGTGTCGTCGACGAGACCGGCAGGCCCTCCGCCGGTCTGGCCGACACCGTCAAGCAGCGACTGCTGCGGCCTCGAGGCTCCGAGCGGACCGTCCTGTCCGGCGAGCCGCTCGCCACGTCACTGCTGCACGGAAACTGGCTGTACTGGCCGTCGATCGCGTTCTCTCGCAAGGCCGTGCACGAGATCGGGTTCCGGGTGGAGATGCCGATCATCCAGGATTTCGCGCTAGAGCTCGATCTCGTCGCGGGCGGCGGACGTCTCGTCGTCGACCCGGCGGTGTGCTTTCTCTACCGGCGGCACATGGGCAGCGCCTCGTCCACGACGCTGGTCGACGGGTCGCGGTTCGCCGACGAGCGCACGTACTACGCGATGGCCGCCGCGCAGATGGAGGCGCTGGGCTGGACCAAGGCGGCCCTGGCCGCTCACGCCCGGCTCACCTCACGGGCGCACGCCCTGAGCCTGCTCCCCGGCGTCCTCGCGCGGCGACGCTGGGATGCGGCCCGACCGCTGCTGCACCACGCGGTCAGTCGACACTGAAACCCTTGCCGCGGAAGGGAACCGGTGTCTCGCCCAGCGCAACGCCGGACGCTCCACGAGTCGCCAGCTCACCACTGCGACCGCTGCGGTAGCGAGCGCGGCCAGCACGTCGTAGCCGACCAGCCCGAGGCGGTGGGCACCGGCATACACGAGCAGCTGCTGCACTGGGAAGGCGTAGATGTATACCCCGTACGAGATGTCGTGCCGCCGTGCGACCGGCGGCGACGGCAGGACCGTCGAGAGCCAGAGCAGCGCGTAGGTGATGAGCGGTGACGCGAGCTGCGCTCCCCAGTGGTCGACGGTCACGACAAGGGTGCCGGCGAGAATGATCGCGGCGAGGCCGACCGGCGTGCGGAGCGGTCGCCCTCTGATGGCCACGTGGACCAGCGCGCCGCCGAGGAACGCCGGGAGCAGCCGAGCCAGCAGGACGAGGTCGGCGTATGCGCCGGGTCCCCAGGCGTCGGCCGTCGCCCACGCGAGCACGGACACCGCGAACGCCAGGCCGAGGAGCCACGGATGACGCCGAACGATGGGGAGACTGACGAGCAGGCCGACGAGGAGGTAGCAGAGGAACTCGAAGTAGAGAGTCCAGAGTGAGCCGTTCCACGCGCCCGGATAGGGGACGGCGGAGGGCGTACCGGCCACGTCGTAGGCGTTGATCCGTAGCGCGAGGTCCTTGAGGACGTAGGCGGGTGGCGTCGTCGGCGTCGTCAGGAAGCCACTCCAGTCGCGCCCCTCGGCGGCCCACGCGATGGGCGCGAAGACCCCGGCGGTGACGAGGAGGCAGACGACGAAGGCCGGGTAGATGCGGGCGACCCGGAGGACGAGGAACCGGCCGAGCGGGTTCGCGAACCGGCTGGCGGTGATGAGGTACCCGCTGATGGTGAAGAACCCGAACACGGCCCAGCCGCCGAGGTTCTCGCCCTGGAAGGACGGGCCGGTGCCGGCGCCGGACAGGTAGAAGCCGTGTGCGACGAGGACGAGGAGGGCGAGGGCGAGTCGGATCAGGTTGAGCGAGTTGGTCCGGACGTCCAGCTGGACGGTCCGGCTGGTGGGCCGCCTTGCCGGAGGAGCGGATTCAGCGGTGATGAGCATTCCATCGGGTGAAGCCGGCGGTGAGTGCGGCCTCCTCGCTCTCGAACCACACGTCCGCTCCCGACCGGAGGTAGCTCGGGGCGTCAGTGGTGTAGAAGAGCATCGAGTCGGCGTTCCCCTTGACCGTCCAGCCCTGCGGGCCGATACCGGTGGGTCCGGGGACCGCCGAGCCGGAGCCGTACTCGGGCGCTCGCATGTCGGGGGCCGGGGGCGCCTCGGGATCAGCATTGGTACGGGCGGACGGTGAGGGGGACGCCGGGTCCGCGGGCCGCTCCTCGGCTGCTGCCCGCTCTGCTCGCGGCACCTCCGCTGGTGACTCTTCGGCGTGTGACTGCTCGGCGGGTGACTCCCCGTGGACGTCGCCCCCGAGGCGCTCAGGCTCGACGTGGCCCTCAAGTTCGACGTGACCCTCACGGTCGACGTGGCCCTCCAGCTCGACATGGCCCTCAGGATCGACATGGCCTTCGCGAGATCGGTCTTCGTCCGGCAGGTATTCGATCGCCGGAGCCTCCCGGTGCCGGCCGGCGCCGCCCCGTCGGCGGAGCGACAAGTAGATGAGGAGCCCCAGGACGGCGGCAATCACGACCCACAACCAACCGGGCATGGCACGATCCTCTCTGCGAGCCCCTCCGCGGGCGTCCGGCATCACGCTAGCGCGGCCGGCAGCCCGAGCGCTGGCCCGGCGCCCGCGAGAGCGGCAGAGTAGGAACCGGGCACACGCATACGAGACGCTCAGACACATGATGGAGGCGGCGGCCATGCCGGAACAGCAGCGACCCGATCTGCAGGAGCTCGCGGAGAAGATCCACGCGGCCCACGACGCCGAGGACCGGCTCATGCATACGATGCCGAACGCCATCCCCCCTCACGACGAGGCCTACCAGGGCATGACCGGCGCCAGTGAGGGTGACGTGGAAAAGGTCGACGAGGCGGCCGAGACGGACGCCGAGTTGCAGGCGGAGGCTCCCGAGAAGTCACCCACGCTGCAGGTTGAGCAAGACGCCCTCGATACCGGCCGAGAGCGTCAGCCGGAACACCGCGATGACGATGACGACACGTTCGTCGAGCCGGTCGTCGCCGACGACGACAGCCAGCCACCCGCGGCCTCCGATCATCGCTGAGGCGGCCGGTTCTACTGGCCGCGGCGCTTGCGCGCCTGCTCGGCCTTCCGGCGCAGCTGGTTGTAGGTGCCGGTCAGACCCATCGCCTTCTTGGCCTCAGCGACCACGGACTTGACCTCGGACCGAGTCCGCTCGGTGCCGTCGACGATGATCTCGTCGACATATCCGGGGCGACTGTCGTACCGCGCCCGACGCTCACGCATCGGCTCGAGGAATGCGTTGAGGGCGACGGCGAGCCGCTCCTTCACCTCGACGTCACCGACCCGGCCGGCGCGGTAGCGCTCCTTGAGGTCGGCCACCTCGTCCCGGTTCGTGTTGAAGGCGTCGTGGTAGAGGAACACCGGATTGCCTTCGACGGTGCCGGGGATGTCGGCGCGGATCCGGTTGGGGTCGGTGTACATGCCGCGGACCTTGCGGCGCACCGTCTCGGCGTCGTCCGAGAGCAGGATGGTGTTGCCCAGCGACTTGCTCATCTTGGCCTGGCCGTCGGTGCCGACCAGCGTGGTGATCTCGCTCTCCACCAGCTCCGGCACGGGGAAGACGTCGCCGTAGAGGTGGTTGAACCGGCGGGCGATCTCGCGGGTCACTTCGACGTGCGCGTGGTTGTCCTTGCCGACCGGTACGACATCGCCCTTGACGCAGAGGATGTCGGCCGCCTGGAGCACCGGATACCCCAGGAGGCCGTAGGGCATCTCGTCCTTGCCCGCGGCGCGGGCCATGTCCTTGAGGCTCGGGACCCGCTCCAGCCGAGGAACGGTGACCAGGTTCTGGAACAGGGTGTTGAGCTCGCTCACCTCCGGGATCGCCGACTGCAGGTAGAAGGTGGCCTTCGCCGGGTCGATCCCGGCGGACAGCTGGTCGAGGACCATGTCACGCGCGTTGGTGCTCGCCCGGTCGATGTCGGCGCGGGTGTTGTTGGTCGTCAGCATGTGCAGGTCGGCGATGATGAAGAACGCCTCGTACTCGTCCTGGAGCCGGATCCGGTTCTCGACGCTGCCGACGAAGTGGCCGAGATGCAGCTTTCCGGTGGGGCGGTCGCCCGTGAGCATGCGCTTGCGGCGCCCCGGTGCCTCCGGCACCGCCGTGCGCTGGTCGGTCGTCGTGGTCATGAGGTGCTCCTGGTTCGGTCGTGCCCCGTGGGCGCCGGTGCAGACACAGCAAAGCCGCCCGTCGTCGGGGCGGCTCGTCGTGAGATGTCAGGTCCGCCCGGTCAGGGCAGCCACCAGCCGGCGCACCGCACGCATACCGGTGCGCGATTAGAACAGGTGCTGGTCACGAATCCAGTGTAGCGAGGAGGTGGGAGGCAAGGCCCTACGGTTTGTCTCCATGAGCGCGAACCAGTCCCGGTGGCCGACCAAGCGGCTCAAGATGACGATCGGCCGACACATCGGCAACGCGGTCATGGACCGCCTGGTCTCGTGGAACCTCGTCCCGCGCACGGTCATGCTCACCACGGTGGGGCGCCGGACCGGCAACAAGCGCCGCACCCCGGTGACGCCGGTGCACCGCAGCGGTCACCTCTACCTCGTCGCCCCCTACGGGCCGGTCGGGTGGGTCCTCAACGCCCGGGCCGCGGGCACCGTCCGGCTCACCGGGAAGATCGACGGCCGGCAGACCGATGCGGAGTATGCGGTGCGGGAGGTCGCGCCGCACGAGGCGGGCCCGGTGCTCAAGGACTACCTGGAGGTGGCGGGTGCCGTTCGCTCCTACTTCGACGCGCCGAAGGGCGCGCCGGTCGAGGCGTTCGTTCGCGAGGCCCACGCCCACCCGGTGTTCGAGCTGACCGGCGTGGACGCCGGCTGACTAGTCGGCGGGTCTCCCTACTTCTCCTTGGTCATCTGGGCGTGCTGCCGCCTTGAGGCTGTCCGGCCTCCCTTGCTAAGCACGGCCTGCACGCTGTTGCGCCACGAGCCGGCGACGACGGCGAGCCGTCCGGTAGCAGTGGTCACGGGTCCTCTCGGGTCGGATGAGAGCCGGACTACCCGCTCGGGATGGGACTACACCTAGGGCACCCTCGTGAGGTACGCCTCGATCCCGTCGAGCATCCGGTCCAGTCCGAACTCGAACGCGTTGCGGGTTTCCTGCTCGAGGTACTCGCCCGGTTCGTGGTCGAACTCGAAGGCGCCCTCCTGGCCCGCGAGGGCGAGGTTGGGGTAGCGGTCGTCGACGTCAGGGACGAGCTCGGACAGCAGCTGCGAGTGCGTGGTCCACCACTCCTCCTCGGTCTGGCCGGCCGCGGCGGTGATCTCCCTCAGCTCGGTCACCTGGCGAGTCAGGCCGAGGACGAACGCCGAGACCATGCCGACGACCTTCATGACGTCCGGGCCGGACAGTCCGGCCGACGCGAAGATCGCCGCCGGCTGCTCCATGGCCGCGTAGCTGCCCGGCCCCAGGACGGGTCGGGCGGTCCAGATGCGGTGCACCCACGGGTGCCGCACATAGAACTCCCAGGAGTCCAGCGCCCAGCGGCGAGCCGCCGTTCGCCACCCGTGGCTGAGGTCGTAGGCGATGTCGAGCTCGCCGAGGATGCGGTCGAGCATGAGATCGACCAGCTCGGCCTTGCTCGGCACGTACGTGTAGAGAGCCATCGCGGTCCGGCCAAGCCGCTCCCCCACCGCGCGCATCGAGACCGCGTCGAACCCGTGGGCGTCTGCAATGTCGGTCGCGGCAGCGACGATGGCCCCGACGGTGAGTGCCGGCTTGGGGCCTCGCGGGGTGGTCTCGGTCGCGGAAGGTAGTCCCCAGAGCAGCTCCATGGTGCGGCGGGCGTCGCCCTGGCCGGCGTACGTGACCATGGTTGTCTCTCTTTACGGAATAAAGTATTGTTGCTCCTTCTTCACTTTACCGCGTAAGGAGAGGAGTTGCGGGATGGCGGTGACGATCGGCGCGGAGGGGCTGGTCAAGCGGTACGGCGACCAGCGGGCGCTCGACGGGTTCGACCTGGAGGTGGACCGGGGGGCGGTGTTCGGCCTGCTCGGTCCGAACGGCGCGGGCAAGACGACGGCGGTGCGCTCGTTCGCGACCCTGCTGCGGTACGACGCCGGGAACGCCCGCGTGGCCGGTCGTGATCCCGCAACGGAGCCGCACGAGGTTCGGCGCCGAATCGGGCTGAGTGGCCAGACCCCCGCGGTCGACGAGATCCTCGGGGGGCGCCAGAACCTCGTTCTCTTCGGGCGCCTCAACCGGATGACCCGCAGCGACGCCCGGCGTCGCGCCGACGAGCTGCTCGGCCAGTTCGGCCTCGCGGACGCGGCCGAGAAGCAGGTCAAGCACTACTCAGGGGGTATGCGTCGCCGGCTCGACCTCGCGGTCACCCT
>DATLPT010000016.1:0-17476 GCA_035535635.1 Lapillicoccus sp.
CCGGCATCCCGCTCGCCGAGATGAACACGTCGATGACGATCAACGCGCCGGCGATGTGGTTGCTGGCGCTGTACCAGGTGGTGGCCGAGGAGCAGGGTGCCCCTGGAGTGGACCTGACCGGCACGACCCAGAACGACATCATCAAGGAGTACCTGTCCCGGGGAACCTACGTGTTCCCGCCCGGGCCGTCACTGCGGCTGATTACCGACATGGTCGCCTACACCGTGCGCGAGATGCCGCGCTGGAACCCCATCAACGTGTGCAGCTACCACCTCCAAGAGGCCGGTGCCACTCCGGTTCAGGAGATCGCGTATGCGCTGTCGACCGCCGTGGCGGTGCTCGACGCGGTGCGGTCGTCGGGGCACGTGGACTCCGCGGACTTCGGCGAGGTGGTCGGGCGGATCTCGTTCTTCGTCAACGCCGGCGTCCGGTTCGTCGAGGAGATGTGCAAGATGCGCGCCTTCGTGCAGCTCTGGGACGAACTCGCGGCGACCCGCTACGGCGTCACTGACCCGAGGCAGCGCCGGTTCCGCTATGGCGTCCAGGTCAACTCGCTCGGCCTGACCGAGGCGCAGCCGGAGAACAACGTCCAGCGCATCGTGCTCGAGATGCTGGCAGTCACCCTCTCGCGGGACGCCCGGGCCCGGGCCGTGCAACTACCCGCGTGGAACGAGGCACTCGGCCTGCCGCGACCGTGGGACCAGCAGTGGTCGCTGCGGTGGCAGCAGGTGCTGGCCTACGAGTCGGACCTGCTCGACTACGACGACCTCTTCGCGGGCTCCGTGGTCGTGGAGGGCAAGGTCGCGCAACTGGTCGACGAGGTGCGGGCCGAGATGGCCCGGGTCGAGGCGCTCGGAGGGGCCGTGGCGGCCGTCGAGTCCGGCTACCTGAAGTCCGCGCTGGTCGCGTCGCACGCCGCCCGCCGAGCACGCATCGAATCGGGAGAAGAGGTCGTCGTGGGCCTCAACCGGTTCACGACGACGGAGCCGAGCCCGCTCACCGCCGACCTCGGCAGCGCCATCCAGACCGTTGACGCCGACGTCGAGGAGGCTGCCGCCGAGGCGGTGCGGCACTGGCGCGAAGAGCGCAACGCCGACCCGGACCGACGCATCCGTGCGGAGCGAGCCGTCCAGCGGCTGCGATTCGACGCGCATACAGATGCGAACCTCGTCCCCGCCACGCTGGAGTGCGCTCGCGCCGGGCTGACCACGGGGGAGTGGGCTGGTGTGCTGCGGGAGGTGTTCGGCGAGTATCGGGCACCGACCGGGGTCTCGTCGACGGTCGGGCCGGGTGAGCTGTCCCTGGACCTGGCCGCGGTGCGCGAGTCGGTCGTGAGGACGGGCGAGGACCTCGGGCGCCGGCTGCGGGTACTCGTGGGGAAGACCGGTCTGGACGGCCACAGCAACGGCGCCGAGCAGATCGCCGTGCGGGCCCGGGATGCCGGGTTCGAGGTGGTCTACCAGGGGATCCGGCTCACGCCGGCGGAGATCGTCGCGGCGGCAGTCGCCGAGGACGTCCACCTGGTCGGCCTTTCGTTCCTGTCCGGGTCGCATCGGGCCCTAGTCCCCGACGTCCTGAGCGGGCTGCACGCCGCTGGCCTCGACGACGTCCCGGTGGTGGTCGGCGGGATCATCCCCGAGTCGGACGCGGTGGGATTGCGGGAGCTGGGCGTGGCTGCGGTCTTCACCCCCAAGGATTTCGCGATCACCGACATCATGGCGGAGTTCGTCCGGCTGATCCGCGCCGCGCACGGGCTCGACGCAGCGGGAAAGCGTCGTCAGCCGATGCCGGTCGCCGACTCGCGACGCGCGTCGGCCGCGGCGCCGAGGGTGCCGTCGTCCCGCCGGTAGGCCGCGGCCACGCCGCCGAAGAACATCGAGTGCCGCGGGTGGACCACCGCCTCCAGGCCGGTCGCCTGCACGGCCGCCACGAGGTCGTCGTCGTCCTCGACCTGGACCACAGCTTCCGTTTCCTCGACCGTTAGAACGGTCATGTCGCCGGCGTCCGCCGCGGCCGCGCTCGGGTCGGCGAACTCGCCGCGGTAGGTCACGTGGATGCGAGGCCGGTCGATCGCCTCGTCGAGGTCCAGCCCTTCCAGGCAGAACCGGCCGAGCACTTGCATCAGCGCCGTGGTGATCCGGTCGGCTCCGGGAGAGCCGATGGCGAGCACCAGGCCGGCACCGGACGGTTGGCCGGTGGCCCGCCCCACGGTCGGGGACATGTTGGACGCCAGGCGCGTCCCGGGCGCCAAGGCGTGCAGCCCGAGCCGGTTGAGCTCCGGCTCACCGAGGCAGTTGTTGAGCATGAGGCCCGTTCCGGGAACGGTCGCGCCCGAGCCGTACCCCGCCGACGACGTGATGGCGCACGCCGTCCCAGCCGCGTCGACGACCGACACGTGCGCCGTCGACCCGGACGTCGGCAGGCCGACCAACCCATGGCGTTCGACGAGGGCCAGCAGGTCGTAGCCGTCCTTCTCGAGGTCCCGCGAGAAGTCGTGAACGCGTAGCCGGTGCCCGAGGACACGCTGCTGGATCTCGAGGACTTCGGGCAGTTCGACCCGGCCGCGCCGGACCAGCTCGCCCAGCATCACGGCCAGCACGGGCCCGCCGATCGACGGCGGTGCGTTGGTTGCGAGGTCCCACCCCCCGGCTCGCAGCCGCAGCGGCTCGCGGACGACGGGCTCGTATGCGGCGAGGTCGGCCTCCGTGACCAGGCCCCCGCGCGTCTGCTGGTCGACGGCCAGGCTCCGTGCGAGGTCACCGGTGTAGAGGTCGCTGGCGCCGGCGTCCCCCAGGCGGTCGAGGGCGTCGGCGAGATGGGGGTCGACGATCTTCTCGCCGGCCAGCCGCGGCTCGCCGCCCGGATGCAGGAGCAGCGCAGCGGTCTCGCGGTCCCATGAGAAGAGGGTGTCTCCGGTGATGGCGAGGTAGCTGGCGGCGGCGGCGCCGAGGGGGAATCCCGAACGCGCCGCCGCGGCGGCCGGCGCGACGACATCGCGCCAGGGCACCCGACCGTGCCGCTCGTGCGCGAGCCCGAGCCCGCTCACCGCGCCGGGCGTGGCGACGCTGCCGGGACCCGCATACACCGTGATACCGCCCCCGTACGACAGGGCGAACTCCACGAGCCCTTCACCGAACCGCTCGACCGGCAGTCCGCGGCCCGGCATCTCGACGTTCGCGTCGATGACCTCGGGTTGCCCGTCGTGCGGCCAGATGGCGACGAACCCGCCGCCGAGCGGCGAGACGACGCCCGGTTCGGTGCACATCGCGACGAGCATCGCGGCGACGGCGGCGTCGACGGCGGTGCCGCCCGCTTCGACGACGTCGAGACCCGCGCGGACGGCGAGAGCGTTGGGCGCAGCGACGGCGGCGGTCACGGCGACGATTCTGCCGTGTGTCGGCGGTCCGCGGTTTGCTTGGTGCCCATGAAGGAGACTGCCGAAGAACTGGCCGCGATGCAGGCACTTATCGATCGCTCGTACGGCGGAGCGAGCGACCACTTGCGCGGGATCATCGACGACCAGCGCACCCTCTCGGCCCGGGAGATCGCCGCACTGATGACCGGTATGCGGGTGGTGAGCTTCGCGACGGTGACCGCTCGCGGTGAACCTCGGGTCAGTGCGCTCGACGGCCACTTCCTGCACGGGCACTGGACGTTGAGCACGCTGCGCAGCTCGCCCAAGGGACGGCAGCTGCTGGCTCGTCCGGCGGTCAGTGCGGCGTGCATCGAGGGGGAGGAGGTCGCGGTCTTCACCCATGGTGTCGCCGTCGTGCTCGAGGATGACGAGCTGGCCGAGGTCAACGCCCATTGGACGGCTCACTACGGGTCCTCGCCGCTCTCGTGGGGCGACGTCGTCCTGTTCCGGCTCGAACCGACGTGGATGGTCGGGTACGCCGCCAACCGTGCGGAGGTGCTCGCGGGGCGTGGGGTGCCGGAGGAGCCGCGCCCACTCGCCGTACGGTGAAGGGGTGAGCGACCTCCAGTGCCCGGCTCGCGTCCTCGTCGCGCGGCACGGCGAGGCGATGTACGCCGATCCGAGCCTGCTCAGCGACGAAGGCGGTTGGTTGACCGACCGGGGCAAGAATCAGGCCGGTGACCTCGGCGAAGGGTTACGCGAGGAGCGGATCGCGGCCGTCTACACGAGCCGCCTGGCACGCGCGCAGGAGACCGGTGGGATCGTCGGCGACCGCCTGGGCCTGACCCCCTCGACGGTCGACGGCGTGCAGGAGTTCTCGGTCGGATCGCTGGCCGGGAAACCGGCAACGGGGCCCGAGTCGCGCGAGGCGTTCCTCGCCTGGATCCTGGGCGATCTCGACCGCCGCTGGCCCGGCGCGGAGACCGGCACGGAGGTCGTGGCCCGTTTCGTGGAGGCGGTCGACGCGCTCGCCGACCGGCATCGTGGCGAAACCGTGGTCGTCGTCAGCCACGGCGGCGTGATGACCCTCGCGATCCCCAACACCGCGACAAACACGACACCGGAGCTGGCCCGACAGGCCGACGTCCCCAACTGCGGGGTCGCCGAGCTGGAGATCGACGCGGACGGCTGGCGGTTGGTCGGCGCCTGGCCCGGCAAGAGCTTCGAGCTCCAGGACCTTGACGTGGGCAGCCCGGGGACCGGCGACTAGTCAGGGTCCCCGCGAAGTATCGGAGCGGAGCGGAGAACTTCGTGGGGTGACCTAAACCGCGATCGGGCCGCCCTCGGCGTCGCGGATCGCGTCGAGCAGGGCGGAAAACGCCTCGACGTTGCCCATGGCGTCGTTGACCGGGTTGTGGTCGTGCGGGGTCCGGCGCAGCCGCTTCCACTCCTGGGTGCGCCGGAAGTCGCGGTGCAGCCCGGCGTAGAAGTCGGCGATCCGCCGTCCGGAGTGGCCGAACGGGTTCCGCCCAAGCGTGGCGTCGAAGCCGTAGTTGATCCACTGGAAGTCGTACGCCGGGTTGTCGCTGACGAACACCGGCTGGCGCCCCTCCGACAACCGCGCGAGCCAGGCGTCGAACCGGCTGAAGACGTCGACCGCGTCGTACCGGGCGCCGGTGATTCGTGACGTCGCCGGATGCTCCGGCTCGGGTTCGCTGTCCCACAGGACGCCATGAAAGGTCTCGCGTGTCGAGAAGTCCACGGCGCCGAACTCGGTCAGGACCCCGCTGGCCGGCGAGAGTCCGGTCGCCTCACAGTCGACGAAGACGAGCCCCATCAGAAGAGGCGCGCCTCGACGTCGTCGATGCCACGCAGGGCGTCGTAGTCCAGCACCACGCAGCGAATCCCTCTGTCCTCAGCCAGAACTCGGGCCTGCGGCTTGATCTCCTGGGCGGCGAAGATGCCGGCCACCGGGGCCAGGTGGGGATCGCGGTTCATCAGCTCGAGGTACCGGGTCAGCTGCTCGACGCCGTCGATCTCGCCCCGCCGCTTGATCTCGATGGCGACGTGCTGGCGGGCATGGTCGCGGGCCAGGATGTCAACCGGCCCGATCGCCGTCATGTGCTCCCGCCGCACCAGGCTCCACCCGTGCCCGAGAGTGTGGATGTGTTCGGCCAGCAGCCGCTGGAGATGGGCCTCGACGCCGTCCTTCACCAGGCCGGGGTCGACCCCGAGGTCGTGGTGCGAGTCGTGGAGAACCTCGTGCAGGCCTACCCGAAGCTGGTCAGCAGTTTTGGCGTGCTGGACGATCCAGACGGCCGTCACCCCGTCCGCCTGCTCTTCGGGCGTGGGTGCCACCTCGACCATCGCGCACGGCGGCGACATCCAGTTCAGCGGTTTGTACGACCCGCCGTCGCTGTGGACCAGCACGGACCCGTCCGCCTTGACCACGAGCAGGCGGGTGGCCAACGGAAGGTGTGCCGTCAGCCGGCCGTCGTAGTCGACGCTGCACCGGGCGATGACGAGACGCACCGGGGCAGCCTAGCGACGCCCTGCTCGAGTGTGACCACCGTCGCGTCCTCGTTCCCTACCGGCCAGTAGCATAGGCTGACACCCTGGGGCATGGCTCGAGAAATCGTCAGCGTCGGCGTCGTCGGACTCGGCACGATGGGTGCGGGCATCGTCGAGGTGCTCGCCCGAACCGGGTTGCCCGTCGTCGGCGTCGACGTGGACGAGGCCGGCGTCGCGCGCGGCCGGGAGGCGCTCGAGCACTCCACTGGCCGGGCGGTCGCCCGGGGAAAGCTCACCGAGCCCGAGGCCACCGCGCTGCACGGGCGGATCTCGTACGCAACGTCGCTCGAGGCCGTCGCCGGTTGTGGGCTGGTCGTCGAAGCGGTGCCCGAGCACCTGGACCTCAAGAAGGAGATCTTCGCGGCGCTGGACCGGAGCGTCGGCCCGGACGCGCTCCTCGCGACGAACACCTCCTCGCTCGCGGTCACCGAGATCGCCGTCGCGACCGCCAACCCGCGCCGCGTGGTCGGTTTGCACTTCTTCAACCCGGCGCCGGTGGTCTCGTTCGTCGAGGTGATCCGGACGGTGGTCACCGACGAAGAGGTCGTTTCCGACGTGGTGGAGCTGGCTCGGCGGCTCGGCAAGCAGCCGGTCGTCGTGGGCGACAAGGCGGGGTTCATCGCCAACGCGCTTCTCTTCGGATATCTCAACCACGCGGTGTCGATGTACGAGACGCGCTATGCGTCGCGCGAGGACATCGACGTGGCGACGCGGCTGGGCTGCGGCTTGCCGATGGGCCCGCTGGCTCTCATGGACCTCATCGGGCTCGACACCGCATACGAGATCCTCGACACGATGTACCGGCAGGGGCGCGACCGGTTGCACGCGCCGAGCCCGCTGATCAAGCAGATGGTGTCCGCAGGTTTCCGGGGACGCAAGACGGGGCGCGGCTTCTACACGTATGCGTCGCCGGGGTCGTCAGAGGTCGTGCCGGACGCGTTGACGCCGAGTTCCGTTGCGGTCCAGGGCGATCCGGTGCGGCCGATCACGCGGGTGGGCGTCGTCGGGTCGGGAACGATGGCGACGGGCGTCGTCGAGGTGTTCGCCAGGGCCGGGTTCCCGGTGACCGTCGTGGCGCGGTTGCCAGAGAAGGCAGCCGGCGCGGTCTCGGCGGTGTTTCGCTCGCTGGCGCGGGCCGTCGAGAAGGGACGGTTGACGCATACCGACGCGTCGTCCGCGGTCGAGCGGGTGACTCCGTCGACATCCATGGACGACCTCGCCGAGGTCGACCTCGTCGTCGAGGCGGTCGTCGAGGAGCTCGAGGCGAAGCAGGAGGTGTTCCGGACGCTCGACAAGGTGTGCCGGCCGGGGGCGGTCCTGGCGACGACGACCTCTTCGCTGCCCGTCGTCGAGCTCGCTGCCGTGACATCGCGGCCGGAGGACGTCGTCGGGATGCACTTCTTCAACCCGGCCGCGGTGATGAAGCTCGTCGAGGTCGTGTCGACGGTGTCCACTGCGCCGGAGGTCGCGACGACTGTGGTCGGCCTGTGCGCCTCGCTCGGCAAGCGTCCGGTGTCCTGTACTGACCGGTCGGGGTTCATCGTCAACGCACTGCTGTTTCCGTATCTCAATGACGCGGTGCGGATGCTCGAGGCGCACTACGCCGCGGCGGACGACATCGACACGGCGATGAAGACCGGGTGCGGGTATCCGATGGGCCCGTTCGAGCTGCTCGACGTCGTCGGGCTCGACGTGTCGCTCGCCATCCAGCGCCAGCTCTACCTCGAGTTCCGCGAGCGCGGGTATGCGCCGGCGCCGCTCCTCGAGCACCTGGTGACGGCCGGGTATCTGGGCCGCAAGACCGGCCGCGGCTTCCGCACCTACGGGTGACCGAGACACTGCCCGACCCTCCTGTAGCGATCGTGGGACACGGTGACGCTGTGACGTCACCGTGTTCCCACGATCTCTCGAGGAATGGGGCGGGTGCCAAGTGGACGTCACCAGACGAGGGGCGTAGCACCCGCATACGATCTCGGGGTGACGGAACGGACCGGCCGGAGCGTGCCGCGCTGGCTCCGCCGGACCGTCACCACGCTGGTCACGATCGTCGCCGTCGTAACCGCCGTCGTCATGGGCTTGAACTTCCTGCCGTACTCGCCGCCCGTGGCCACGAGCCCCGGCGCGCTCACTCCCGAACAGGCCGAATCCGGCTACGCGGAGCTGGTCGCCAAGGATCGCGCGGATCCCACGTTGCTCCCCGAGTGCGTGTCCCTCGACGTGCGCCCCACCGTGCCGCAGCAGGGCGTGATCCTGCTCTTCCACGACTACACGAGCTGTCCCAACCAGTTCGCCGCCCTGGCGGAGCGGCTCGCCTCGGCCGGCTTCCGGGTCCTCGTTCCCCGCTGGCCCGAGCACGGCGTCGCGAACGCGACCGCGGAGCCTGAGCCGGTCGATGCGCAGCAGATCGCGGACTTCGGGATGCGGACGACCGCCCTCGCCTTGGGGCTCGACAAGCGCACCGTCGTCGGAGGCTTCTCGGGCGGCGCCACCCTTGCCTTGTGGGCCGCCGAGCACAACGCCGGGGTGCAGCGGGTCGTCGCGCTGGCGCCGTTCCTCGGTCCGGCCGCCGTTCCGGACCTGCTCGCCCGTGCGACTGCCAACGGCATGCGCCTGCTTCCCAGCGTGGACGTCTGGTGGGACCTCTCGCGCAAGGAGGGCAGCCAGGTTCCCCGCTACAACTACGCGAAGTTCGCCACCCGCAGCCTCTCCGGCCTGATGAACCTCGGCTCGACGCTCGGCACCACCCGCACCAGCGCCTACGTCGTCCACGTCGTCAACCCCGCGGACGCCTCGGCCGACCCCGAGGCGTTTCGCGCACTCGTCGGTCGGCAGCGCGACGCGGGCAATCGGGTGACGGTCTACGAGCTGCCCGCGTCGCTCCAGGCGCCGCACGAGTACCTGGATCCCGAGGACCCGCACAACAAGGCCGACGAGACGTTCCCGGCACTCGTCGAGATCCTCACCGCGGGCACGACCAGCCGGTTCACGGCGAGCTGACCCCGTCGCATACCGGGAACCGCGGTCAGATGCCGAGGGCCTCGGTGAGCATCGGCCACGCGTTGTGCAGCTCGCGATGCCAGTACGGCCAGGTATGCGTTCCCGCGCCGTAGAGCTCGAGCCTCATGACCGCAGCATGCGACAGAACCCGGGACAATGCACCCATGCCGCGAGCGAACCGCCGCCGCACCGACCACCGCCCGCTCGCCGCGGGCGGCTTCGGCGAGACGACGACCGAGCCGTATGCGGGTTCGCTCTGGACCGTGCGCCGGGTCAGCGGCGTCCGCGCGACCCGGGCCTACCGCTGCCCCGGCTGCCAGCAGGAGATCACCGTCGGCACACCACACGTGGTCGCCTGGCCGGCCGAAGGTGTGGGCGGGCTGGGCGACCGCAGGCACTGGCATACGGCGTGCTGGTCGCGACGGGACGCCCGGCCGGCCGGCAGCGCCTACCGCTGACTCGGCGTCGGTACCCTGCGCACCATGAGCCGCGACCCCGACGAGATCCGGGCCAGCTCGATCCTTCCCGCGCGCCGCCGCGACGTCGTCCTCCACACCGCCGACGGCCTCCGGCTGGTCGGCGAGCTGGCGCTGCCGGCGCACCGCGACCCGGTCGCGACCCTCGTCACCCTGCATCCGTTGCCGACCCACGGCGGCTTCATGGACAGCCACGTGTTCAAGAAGGCTGCATACCGGCTGCCGGCCGTCGCCGGCCTGGCGATCCTCCGGTTCAACCTGCGCGGGGTGACGTCGCCGCGAGGGACCTCGGAGGGCGAGTTCGGCCACGGCGAGCGTGAACGGTTCGACGTCGCCGCCGCGATCGAGTACGCCGAGTTCCACGAGGAGCCGGAGCTGCCGCACCGATGGCTGGTGGGATGGTCGTTCGGGACCGACCTCGCGCTGATGTACGGCAACGACCCCTCCGTCTACGGGGCCATCCTGTTGAGCCCGCCGTTGCGGTATTCCAGACCGGAAGACCTTGCCACCTGGGCGGATTCGGACAAGCCCCTGGTCGCGCTCGTTCCGGAGTTCGACGACTACCTGCGACCGGCGGAGGCGAAGGAGCGGTTCGCGGCAGTGCCGCAGGCGGAGGTCGTCGGTGTCGACGGCGCGAAGCACCTGTGGGTCGGGGAGCCGTACGTGCGGCGGGCCCACGAGGAGATCGTTCGGCGCGTCAACCCCTCCGCACTGCCCCTCGCCACCACCTGGCCGGCGGCCGAGCAGGAGCACGAGCCGTCGCCCGCGGCACGGCTCGGCTGACGCCCCTACCAGGAGCTGAGCAGCGGGGCGCCCTCGGCGAACCCGGCGGTGCTCTGCAGTCCCACCACCGCGCGCTCGTGGAACTCCTCGACGGTGCGCGCGCCGGCATACGTGAAGGCCGACCGCACTCCCGCGGTGATCGTGTCGAGCAGGTCCTCGACGCTCGGGCGCGCCGGGTCGATGAACATCCGGGCGCTGGAGATGCCTTCCTCGAAGAGCGCCTTGCGGGCCCGGTCGTAGGGCGACTCGGTCGCGGTGCGCGTGCGGACCGCGCGAGACGACGCCATGCCGAAGGACTCCTTGTAGGCGCGGCCGTCGGCCGTCGTCTGGAGGTCGCCGGGGGACTCGAGCGTGCCGGCGAACCACGAGCCGATCATGACGTTCGAGGCACCGGCGGCCAGGGCGAGAGCGACGTCCCGCGGGTGGCGTATCCCGCCGTCGGCCCAGACGTGGGCGCCGACGTCGCGGGCGGCGGTCGCGCACTCCAGCACGGCCGAGAACTGCGGCCGCCCGACGCCGGTCATCATCCGCGTGGTGCACATCGCCCCCGGACCAACGCCGACCTTGACGATGTCGGCACCGGCGTCGACGAGGTCCCGAACCCCTTGTGCCGCAACGACGTTTCCGGCGCACAGCGGTACGTCGAGGCCGAGGTCGCGGACGGCGCGCAGGGTCTCGAGCATCTTCTCCTGGTGGCCGTGCGCGGTGTCGATGACGAGCAGGTCGATGCCGGCCGACACGAGCTCCTTGGCGCGACCGGCGACGTCGCGGTTGATGCCGACGGCGGCCGCGACCCGGAGCCGGTCGTGGGGGTCGACGTTGGGGGTGTAGACGGTGGCGCGCAGCGCGCCCGGACGGGTGAGGATCCCGACCAGGCGACCCTCGGCGTCGACGGCTGGGGCGAGCCGGTGCCGGGCATCACCGAGCCGGCCGAAGGCGTCCTCGGCCGACTCGTCGGCCCCGATGGTGACGACGTCGCGGCTCATGACGTCGCGCACCTGGGTGAACCGGTCCACGCCGGTGAGGTCGGCCTCGGTGACGAGGCCGATCGGGTGGTGCCGGTCGTCGACGACGACCGCGGCGCCGTGCGCGCGCTTCTGTAGCAGGGTCAGGGTGCCGCCGACCGTCTCGGTCGGGTCGACGGTGATGGCCGTGTCGTGCACGAGGTGTCGGGACTTGACGAAGGACACGACGTCGGCGACGACCTCGGTCGGAATGTCTTGGGGGACCACACCGAGGCCCCCACGCCGGGCCACCGTCTCGGCCATCCGCCGTCCTGACACCGCGGTCATGTTGGCGACGACGATGGGAATGGTGTTGCCCGACCCGTCGGAGCACGACAGGTCGACGTCCATGCGCGAGCTGACCGAGGAGCGCGCCGGAACCATGAAGACGTCGTCGTAGGTCAGGTCGAACATCGGCTCGAGACCGTTGAGAAACCGCACCGCACGAGGCTACCGGCCCACACCCCTCCCGCCTGGAGCCCGCTTCGAGCCCGCCCCTCCAGCGGCCGAGAGGCCAACTTTCGTCGTTCCCAGCGTGCCGTAGCGACCAAACTTGGCCTCTCGGCCGTCTGGGGAGGGGGCGTTCGGACAGATCAGACGGGTCGCGGACGGTGCGGCTGTCAGACGCGGCGCTGCCGGGGGACCAGCACCTCGTCGTAGAGCAGCAGCAGCCCGGCGGCCGTGGGGATGGCCAGCAGGGCGCCCAGCATCCCGAGCAGCGTCCCGCCGATGAGGGCGGCGACGATGGTGATGGCGCCGGGTACCGAGACGGTCCGCTGCATGATGCGGGGGGCGACGAGGTAGTTCTCGGTCTGTTGGTAGATCACGAAGTAGACGAGCGCGATGACCGCCTTCTTCGGGTCGTCGAAGAGCGCCACCACCGCGACGAGGACCGCCCCCAGCGTCGCGCCGACCATGGGAACCAGGCCGAGGAACCCGACCGCGACGGCCAGCACCGCGGCATACGGGATGCCGACGATCGACATCATGATCCAGGCGCAGAAGGCGTTTACCGCCGCGACGACGACCTGGCCGATCGCATACGAGCCGACTCGCCGCATGATCTCCTCCGACAGCGAGATCACCCGCGGCCTACGGCTGGCCGGCACGACCGCGTACGCCGCCTGCTTGAGCGTCGGCAGCGACGAGAGGAAATAGAGGGTCAGGACCAGCACGGTCAGCGTCGAGAAGACGCCCTCCGCGACGACCCGGCCGGCGCCCAGGACCCCGCCGGCGACCTGCGACATGAAGTCGCCGTCGGTCAGCCGCTTGTCGATCTCCTCCTGGATCTTCTCAACGACGTGGTAGTGCTGGTCGATGTCCCGCACCCGTGGGCTGCTCAGCACGTCGTTGACGTAGCCCGGGGCGCTCTGCGCGAGCTCGGTCGCCTGCTGAGCCACCGGCGGCACGACGACGAAGCCGAGCAGCACGAACACGCCGACGACCATCGCGAAGACCGCGGCCACGGCCCCGCCGCGGCGCAGGCCACGCCGCACGAGGAGCTCGACCACCGGGTTGAGGGACAGGGTGAGGAAGAACGCGACGGTCAACAGGGTCAGCACGGTCCCCAGAGAGGACACGGCCTGCGAGAGCCCGTATGCGGCGAGGACCCCGATCGCGCCGACGAAGCCCACGTAGAACGGCGACTGGCGGTTGAGCGGCCGACCGGCCCGCCCGAACGCTCCCCGGGGCTCCGGTTCGGTGTCTGGGCCCGGCAGCGTGTCGGCCAGCAGGGAGCCGGTCAGCTGCTCGTCGTGGATCGCCGGCTCGTCGAACGCGAGCAGCGGCCGGCGCCGGCTGGCCGTCGCGCGCTCGTGCTCGGCGACGAGGCGGGCCCGGAACGCGCGCTCGCGGTCCCGCACGGCCCGAAGCGGGCCGCGGAGGTCGAGCATGTCCCGACGTTAGCCGCGCTGATCACCGCCTCCGGGGAGGCAGCGCCGTCACACGTTTCGGAACCACCCGAGCTCGGTCGCGTACCGCTCCCGCTTGTCCGGATCAGTCACCCCCAGGCCCTGATGAGGCGCCAACGTCAGGACGCCCACCTTGCCCTGGTGCAGGTTCTTGTGGACGTCGTATGCGGCCTGTCCCACGTCCTCGATGGGGTACGTCCGGCTCAGCGTGGGGTGGATCAGCCCGCGGTCGACGAGGTCGTTGGCCTCCCACGCCTCGCGGTAGTTGGCGAAGTGCGAGCCGATGACCCGCTTGAGATTCATCCAGAGGTATCGGTTGTCGTACTCGTGGAGGTAGCCCGACGTCGAGGCGCAGGTGACGATCGTCCCGCCCTTGCGGGCGACGAACACGCTGGCGCCGAACGTCTCCCGGCCAGGGTGCTCGACGACGATGTCGGGATCACGCCCGCCGGTCAGGTCCCGGATCTTCGCCCCGAACCGGCGCCACTCGGACTGGTCCTGCGTGTCCTCGGGCCCGTCACCCGTCCAGAACGCGTACCCCTCGCCGGTGGCCGTGGACCGGTCGATGACCAGCTCGGCGCCCATTCGCCTGCAGATCTCGGCCTTGTCCGGGCTCGACACGACGCAGACGGGCGTGGCGCCGCTCGCGAGTGCCATCTGCGTGGCGTACGAACCGAGTCCGCCGCTCGCCCCCCAGACGAGGACGACGTCGCCGAGCTTCATGCCGGCTCCGTTGCGGGAGACCAGCTGCCGGTATGCGGTGCTGTTCACCAGTCCGGGACAGGCCGCCTCCTCCCAGGTGAGGTGGGCGGGCTTCGGCATCAGCTGGTTGGTCTTGACGACCGCGAGCTCCGCCAGGCCCCCGAAGTTGGTCTCGAAACCCCAGATCCGCTGCTCCGGGTCGAGCATCGTGTCGTTGTGGCCGTCGGCGGCCTCCAGTTCGACCGACAGGCAGTGGGCCACAACCTCGTGGCCAGGGCGCCACAGGTGGACGCCGGGTCCCGTCCGCAGCACGACACCGGCGAGGTCGGAGCCGACGACGTGGTAGGGCCGGTCGTGCCGCTTGGTCTCCGGGGAGAGCCGGCCGTAACGCTCGAGGAACCGGAACGTCGACAACGGCTCGAAGATCGACGTCCACACGGTGTTGTAGTTGATGGCACTGGCCATCACGGCGACGAGCGCCTCGCCGGCCGCCAGGTCGGGGACCGGGACGTCGTCGACGTGGAGCGACTTGCGCGGGTCCTTGTCGGCGTGCGCCATGCCCTCGAAGAGGTTCTCCTCGTCGCGGTGCACCGTGACGGCTCGGTACGACGCGGGTACGGCGAGGGCCTCCCACGCGGCGGGGCCGCGCTCCCCGGTCATGATGGCGTCGCGGATCTCGTCCATGGGACCCCGGCTCCTGTTCCTCGGCGGAAGGTGGCCCGACCGTACTGGCGGGTAGCCGAGGCGCTGCAGGACGTGAGACACCCGTCACCAGGTGACCTGGGTCACGGCCACGTCGCGCAGGGTCCGGCCTCGCGGACAGAAGATCCTCCGAGGACGTCGCTCGCGGTCAGTCTTGGAGCACGCCCTCGCGGCGGGCGATGGCGGCGGCCTCGGTGCGCCCGGCCGCCCCGAGCTTGGCCAGGATGTTGGAGACGTGGACGCTCACCGTCTTGGTGCTGATGAACAGCTGACGCCCGATCTCGCCGTTGGTGCGGCCCTGCGCGACCAGGGCGAGGATCTCCTGCTCACGAGCCGTGAGGGCGACCGACGCTGCAGCGTGCTCCTCGCCGGCCGCCGTCGACCGGCCGGCGACCGTACGCAGCTCAGCCAGCAGCGGCTCGGCCCGCAGCCGGCGGGCGGTCTCGCGGGCCGCGGACACCAGCCGGCGCGCTTCGGTCGGCTCGCCCGCCGCGTGGAGCGCCGCGGCCAGGCGGGCCTGGGAACGCGCGGTCTCAAAGGCGTGACCCATCTCCTCGAAGGCCGCGACGCTCGCCCTCCACTCCTCGACGAGCTCCTTGGACGTGGGTGGGTCGACGTCGGCCAGCCAGCGCAACCGGAGGCCCTCGGCCTCACCTCGGTGGAACCAGGCGCGTCCTTCGACGTGCGAGGCGCCGTCGAGGACGTGTTCGGCCGCGAACTCCCGCATGCCGCGCACGTGATGCTCGCCGATCGCGGCCCACACGGCCCGTTCGGCCCGGGAGCGGGTTGAGGTGTGTGAGGCGAGCTGGCCGACGAGGACCGCGCTGAGCCGCAGCCGCAGCCACATGATGCTGGCTGGCCACAGCCGCCGCAGCGTGGCGATCGCGTCCTCGTGGAACCGGACCGCCGCCTCGACGTCACCGTGAAAGCCGAGGTGGTCGATCGCCGCCGTCGTGCAGTAGAGCACCATGGCGCCGTCCCGCTCCCAATACGGGCGGATCGCCTCCACGTGGTCGAGCACCTCGGCGATCCCGCGGCCGGCTTCGACGTCGAGGGCCACCGAGCGCAGGTAGGCCTCGGCGAACGGGGGTGGAGTCTCGTCGGTGGTGTCGACGATGGCCAGCACGTCGTCCCACTGGCCGAGGATGTAGGCGCTCAGCCCGGCCACTGCCCGAGCGTCGATCCCCCACGGCGACCAGGGTCGCCCGCTGGCCCTGGAGCGGGCGGCGGCCTCGAGGTAAAGGCGTTTCGCCTCGGAGAACTTCCCGATACCGAAGTAGACCGTCGCCAGCTGGTGGAGTGCCCGGATCTCGACGTCGACATCATCGCCGGCTTCGCCGAGGACCTTCTGGAGCCGCGCGATGGCGTCGTCGGGCTGCCCGGCGAGGTCGGCCACCTTGGCCAGAACCAGCGAGGCGGAGCGGACCAGGCCCGGATACCCCAGCTCGGTCGCCATCTGCACGGACTCGGACGCCGCGGCGGCCGCCCCTTCGCTGTTGTGGTGCCAGCGTTGCGCCTGGGCATGGATCCGGAGCGCCCGGGCCCGCAGTTTCGACGGCGTCTCGGGGATGAGAGCCAGCGCCTCGGTGGTCAGCTCGCGGGGATCGAAGTCGACCTCCGTCGTGAACGCCGACTCCGCCTTGGCCAGCAGGAGCCGGGCCCGGGCCTCGGCGGGGGCGGTGTCCGGCAGCATCGCCAGGTGGGCGGCCACCAGTTTGGTCGCTCGGTAGGCGTCGCCGGCGTCGCTGAGCGCGTCGGCGGCGCTGGCCACGAGGCCGACCTCGACGGCGGCGCGCGGGCCCAGCATCTCCAAGGCCGACTGGTAGTGCCGCGCTGCCTCCTCAGGGGCGCCGACGCGCATGGCCTCGTCACCGGCCTCGGTGCTCGCCGCGATGGCGGTCTCGATGTCGTTCGCCGCCCGAGCGTGCATTGCGAGCTCGGCGGAGGTGCCGGGGACGCTCCCGTCGCGCAGGGCGCTGACGTAGGCGGTGTGGAGCCGGGACCGCTCGCCCGGAAGGAGGTCGTCGTAGACCGCCTCGGAGAGCAGGGCGTGCCGGAACGCATACACCGCCTGCCCGCCCGCCTGACGTGGCTCGAGGATGAGCGCGTCGACGGCCTGGCGGAGGGCGAGGTCGAGGTCCTGGCCGTCCGAGCCCGAGGCCGTGAGCACCCGGCTCAACAGCTCGTGCGACACCCGGCGCCCGGCGACCGAGGCCGCGCCGACCACGCTGCGCGACCGCTCGTCGAGCCGGTCCAACCGGACCAGCAGCAGGTCGGCGAGGTCGACCGGCAGGGCCGACCCCCGCGACAGTCCCTCCAGGCCGGTCAGCTCCTCGACGAAGAAGGCGTTGCCGTCGGCCCGCGAGATGATCGCGCGCATCTGCTCGTCGCTCAGTGGGTCGGGGTGCAGCGCGTGGACGAGGGTCCGGACGGACGCCTCCGACAGAGGGCCGACCTGGAGGCGGTGGAGCGTGGGCAGCCGGGACCATTCGGCGAGGGTCGGGCGCAGCGGGTGTCGGCGGTGGACGTCGTCGCTGCGGTAGGAGACGACGAGGGAGACGGGTGCGTCGAGCTGCCGGGCGAAGAGGTAGCTGAGCAGCTCGCGGGAGGACTGGTCGGCCCAGTGCGCGTCCTCGACGACCACGAGGAGCGGCTGAGCCCGGGCGACCTCCTCGAACAGCGCGTGGATCCCCGCGAAGAGGTCGGAGCGGCTGGACCGGTCGTCGCCGCCGGACGCGCGCTCCGCCGCGTCGCCACCCTCCACCACGCGGACGCGTTGCCGCGGGAGCAGCCGCTCGATGGCCGGAAACGTCTCGGAGACGGACGCGACCACGGCCGGCTGCTCGTCCTTAAGCCGGCCGAGGATCTCCGTGAACGGCAGGTAGGGAAGGGCGCTGTCGCCGAAATCGAGGCTGTGGCCGACGACGACGAGGCGGCCGGCCACGACGGCGCGGTCGCGCAGCGCGAGCAGCAGCC